>CBDUAS010000490.1:0-3445 GCA_965365185.1 uncultured bacterium
AGATGTGGTTCTCGTAGTCGTCCGAGCGGTGGTTGTCGAACACCGCGTAGACGGTGGCCTCGTCGAAGCTGGACGGCTCGATGCCGCCCACCCAGGCGTTTTCGGGCAAGTCGGGGAAGTTGTCCGTGATGTTGGTGAAGGTCTCGCCGCCGTCCATCGACACGTGGAACATGCCGTCGTCGGCGCCGGTGTAGAGCAGGCCGACGCGCAACGGGGACTCGGCGATGTAGCTCAGCGTCGGGTAGTACGGCACGCCGTCGTCCAGCGACAGCGTCTCGCGCGTCGGGTACTGCCCCATGATCGGCAGCTCGGCGCGATCGACACGGCTGGTCAGATCGCCCAGCGAGGTCCAGGATTCGCCGCCGTCGGTGCTCTTCCCCAGCTCGTTGGTGCCCGCGTAGATGACGCTGGAATCGTGCGGCGACATCTCGATGGGGGCGTCCCAGTTGGCCGGGGCCATGTTGTTGCCCAGCACCGGGGTCGCCATGTCCTGGCCCCACACCGTCCAGTTGCGCCGGCCGCCCAGGTAGCCCTGTTCGTTGGCCGGGCGAATGGACTTCACCTGACCGCTGGACAGATCGAGCTTCTGCATGCCGAGGTACTGGCTGGCGTTGTAGAGGATGTCCGGATCGTTCGGGTCCACGACGTTGAAGAAGCCGTCGCCGCCGCCGGTGCGGTACCAGTCCTCGTTGAGGATGCCTTCGGAGCGATAGGTCGCCGACGGGCCCCACCAGCTACCGTTGTCCTGCAGGCCGCCGACGACGTTGTACGGGTGGGACATGTCGACGTTGATGCGATAGAACTGGCTCACCGGGAGCGATTCGACGAACAACCAGGTGTCGCCGCGGTCGTAGGAGATGGCGATCGCCCCGTCGGAAGCCTTCATGATGTGACGGGAGTCACGCGGGTTGATCCACAAGAAGCGGTCGTCGCCGTGCACCGTCTGCGGGATACGGCGGAACGTGCGGCCGCCGTCCTCGGACACGGAGAACGAGTTCTGCATGTAGATGCGCTCGGGGTTCGTGGGATCGACGAGCGGTTGCGAGGCGTACATCGGGCGCGGGTTCCAGTCGCTGCGGAACTCCCACGTCTCACCGCCGTCCAGGGTCCGGTAGACGCCGCCCGCCGGGATGTCGTAAGTCGTCGAGGCAGAGTACTCGTATCCCTGCTCGATCGATACGTAAACGATGTCGGGGTCGGACGCGTAGATCGAGATGCCGATGCGGCCGTAGTCACCGTCCGGCAATTCGCCGCGCTGGTTATGGCTTTCCCAGGTTCGGCCGCCGTCGGTTGACTTGTACAGGGCGCTGCCCGGGCCGCCACCGTGGAAGCCGAAGGCCTTCCGCATGCGCTGGTAGGACGCCGCCCAAATGGTGTCGGTATCGGACGGGTGGATGGCGACGTCGACCACGCCGGTATTCTCGTCGATGTAGAGCAGCCGATGCCAGGAGCGGCCGCCATCGGTGGTCTTGTACAGGCCGCGCTCCTCGTTCGGACCCCACAGGTGCCCCATCGCCGCCACCCACACGGTGTCGGGATCGGAGGGGTGGGTGACGATACGGCCGATGTGCAACGAATCACGCAGCCCCACGTTGGTCCAGGTCTCGCCGCCGTCGGTGGACTTGTACACGCCGTCGCCCCAGCTCGAGCTCTGCCGGTTGGCGCGCTCGCCGGTGCCCACCCAGATGATGTCCGGATCCGGCTGAAAGACCGCGATATCGCCCACCGAGTGCGTCGCCTGGTCCTCGAAGACCGGCTCCCAGGTGACGCCGTTGTTGATCGTGCGGAACACGCCGCCGGTCGCCGAGGCCGCGTAGAACACGAACGGGTCCTGCTCGACCCACTCGATGTCGACGAAGCGCCCGCTCATCAGAGCCGGACCGATGCCGCGCGGCTGCAGACCGGCGAGCATCTCGGCGGTGAGTTGCGGGCCCTGTGGCGTCGTTGGCGAGCCCGTCGGGGAGACCGATCCGCGAAGCGCGGTGGCGCCGACCGGCGGCACGCCCACGGGCATGGCCGCCACGGAAACAGCGAGGAGGGCGAGTACGAGGAAGCGGGAGAGTCGATGCATGCCAGGCTCCTTTGGGCGGGATCCGTTCATGGCGCCAGAAGCAGACGATAACAAAGGTGTCGCGAAAACGAACGCGGCGCGGACGTCTCATCGGTATGGAAGCCCCCTGCAGGGCCGCTTCCCGGAGAAGAGTGACGAGCGATACCATGAGCGACGAAGGGACCGAACCCCCAGGAGATCGCGATGCAGGCGGACGGGGTCGCCGGCCCGTCGGGGCCCTGGCTAGCTCGGAGCCCGTGACCGCGACGCAGGATCTTCTCGGGCGCGGCACAGTGGTGGCAGGGTGTTGAGAGACTTCCCAGAGTGCCGCGCAGTGGTCCTGCGGGGCACCCTGACAGAGCCTGTACGCACGCGCTTCAAGCCACGCGAACAAGGAGAGACCCCGTGATCGAACGAGACCGCCTGCCCCTGCACGAAGAGGCTCTGCTACTGGCTCTACGCGACGACGAGGGCACGATCGCGCCGGGAACGATGTACCAGCACGCCCTCGCCGGAGCGATTCTGGCGGAGCTGATGCTGCGGCACCGCATCGGTGTCGACGAATCGAACCGCAAGAAGCGGGCCGAGGTCATCGACCGTACTCCTACAGGGCTACCGCTTCTCGATGAGTGTCTGGCGAAGATGGCCGCCGCCAAGCCGCGCGGCCTGCAGCATTGGGTGATGAAGTTCTCCGGCATCAAGAACTTGAAGCACCGCGTTGCCGAGCGGCTCTGCGACCGGGGCATCGTGCACGAAGAAGAGGGCAAGATCCTGCTGGTGTTCACCCGGCGCATCTACCCCGAGACCGATCCGCGCCCCGAACAGGAGATCGTCGAGCGCCTGCGGCGCGCCATCTTCAGCGACGAGCGCGACGTCGATCCGCGCACCGTGGTGCTCCTCTCTCTTGCCGACGCGGCCGGTATCCTCAAGGTCGTGTTCGACAAGAAAGAGCTCAAGGCGCGCAAGAAGCGTATCGAGCAGGTCGTCAACGGTGAAGTGACCGGCAAGGCGGCCAAGGAGGCGATTCAGGCAGTGCACGCCGCCATCATGGTGGCGGCGATCATGCCCGCGATCATGACCACGACCGTGACGCACTAGTGGATCCCGATGCCTGAGGGACGTACGGCCGGGGCGAAACATGTCATGAGAATCAGCCGTCGTCGACTCATCGTCGGCGGGCTCGGTTCGTTTGCGGGCGGCGGAATCGTCTACTCGCGTTTCCTGGAACCGGCATGGCTCGCGGTTCGCCGCCAGTTGGCGGCGCTCGATCCCGGCCTCGAAGCGCCGCTGCGGATTCTCCACATCTCGGACCTGCACTGGTCGAGGCTGGCGGGTCGCACGGCCATCGAACGGGCCGTCGACGTTGCCGCGGAGCTCGAACCGGATTTGATCTGC
>CBDUAS010000491.1:0-3443 GCA_965365185.1 uncultured bacterium
TGCCGACGATGATCTGGACGAATTCACCTGCGTGCTGGAGACCAGTGCCGGCACCGTAACCGTGACGCTCGCCGCCGGTATCGGGCTTGACGTCGACGCCGACACGAGCGTCGGCCGCGTGTCGAGCGACATCCCCATCGACGGCCGCGTATCTCGCACCTCGGCCCGCGGAACGGTCAACGGCGGCGGGCCGGAGCTGCGGCTGCGTACGTCAGCCGGCTCGATCCGCATTCGACAGCGCTGAGCCGCAAGCGGCAGCCCGCCGGGCGATTGCCGACCTCGCAGTGTCCGGCGGCACCCTGATAGGCTTTGGTCCTCGCCATCACGGATACGCAGCCTCCGCCGTCCGGGGAGCCCCGAACGCACCGGAATCCAGAGCCCACGAGGTCGTCATGCCCCGCCTTCTACGCAGGAGCGCAGCCGTCAGCTTCATGGTCATCCTCGTTGCCGGCGGCGCGGCCGCCATCGGTTCACAGGCATCGAGCGTAGGGTCGCTACAAACCCCCGCAGAGAGCAGCAACTTCGAGCAAACGACGCGCTATGCGGACGTTGTCGACCTGATGGAGGCCTTTGCTGCGGCCTCCGACCGTCTCCACCTGACGATCTTCGGTTATACCTACGAGGGGAGATCCCTGCCGATGATGGTGGTCGGTGATGTTGCCGATGCGTCCCCCGGGGCGGTGCTTGCCAGCGGCAAGACACGGGTTTGGGTGCAGGGCGGCATCCACTCCGGCGAGGCCTGCGGCAAGGAAGCGATGCTCATGTTGTTGCGCGATCTGGCGCAGGGAGCTCACGCCGAATGGGACGAAGCACTGGTACTGCTGATCGCGCCCTTGTACAACGCCGACGGCAACGAGCGCGTCGCGGTCGACAACCGTCGGCGGCAAAACGGCCCCATCGGTGGCATGGGGCAGCGCCCCAACGCCCAGGGGTACGACTTGAACCGCGATCACATGAAGCTTGACTCCCCCGAAGCGCGCTCGCTGGTGGGAATGATGAACGCCTACGACCCGCACGTCGCGGTCGACCTGCATACGACCAACGGCACGCAACATGCCTACCACGTCACCTATGCCCCGCCACTCAATCCCAACACCGCCCCGCAGATCGATGAGCTGCTGCGCGGCGACTGGCTGCCGGCCGTGACCCGGGCCATCAAGGACGAGCACGGCTGGGACTACTACTACTATGGCAACGCCAGCGGCGGCTTTCGCGGCGGGCGTGGCGGCCGCGGCGGAGCCGGAGCAACAACCGGAGGGGCAAGGGGCGCGGCCGGAGCGGCTGCGGCAAGCGGCCGCGGCGGAGCGCAGCCCGAGCGAACCTGGCGCACCTTCGACCACCGCCCGCGCTTCAACAACAACTACGTCGGCCTCAGGAATCGCTTCGCCATTCTCTCGGAGGCCTACGCCTACGCTACGTTCGAGGACCGGGTCATGGCCAGCCTATGGTTCGTCGAGGAGATTCTCGACTACGCGGCGGCGAACGCCGCGACAATCCGGCAAGTAACCGCGAGCGCGGACGAACGCTCGATCGTCGGCCAGCAACTCGCCGTACGATCGACCTTCAAGCGCTCCGACGAGCCGGTGGAGATCCTCATGGGCGCCACGGAGCAGGTGCTGAACCCCTACAGCGGAGAAATGATGCTGAACCGGCTCGACGAGTCTCGTCCGGTGAGCATGCACGAGGAAGGCACCTTCGAAGCGGCGGCGACGGAAACCGTGCCCTTCGCGTATCTGATTCCCTCCAGCGAGCGCGAGGCGCTCACGAAGCTGGCGATGCACGGACTGCGAATGGATCCGCTGGGGCCGGAACGTACGCTGCAAGTGGAGCGGTTCGTGATCACCGCGTCGACGGCATCAGAACGAGTGTTCCAGGGACACAACGAGCGTACGCTGGAAGGAAGCTGGGAGACGGCCGAGGTCGCGCTGCCGTCCGACACCATGGTGCTGCGCGTGGATCAGCCCCTCGGGCGTCTGGCGTTTTCGTTATTGGAGCCGCGCTCCGACGACGGGCTCGCCAATTGGAACGCCTTCGATGGGTCGCTCGACGATACCGACGTCTACCCGGTGCTGCGCACGATGCAGGCGCTGCGCTGACCCCGGCGGGAGACTGCCACTCGACGCGTTCCACGTGCGGCTCACGGCTGGTTGGGCGGCCGCCCACAGGTGGCCGGGTCGCGACGGATCGAAGCGCCCGCTATGACGTGCCGGCGTCACCGCGCTTGAGGACGGCGAGATAGTCGAGGTAACCTTGACGGGCGCGAATCAGCTCCTCGCGACCCAGACGGAGCTCCCGGGCGATCTTGCCGATCTCGTTGTCCTCGAGCGTCGATACCTCGTCGTCGCACGCCGAAAGCGCGAACAGGCAGTCGAGTAGCTGCACTTTCTGGGTGCGGTCGGCGATCTCGTTGAACTCGCGGGTGACGAGGAAGTCCTCGGTGCCGCCGAACAGCTTGTTCTGGCTCTTGGCGATCTGAACGGCGATGACCGCGTGTTGCGGCGGCAACCCGCCGCGTTCCGCCACGATGCGTTCCATTGCCCGGGTCTCCTCGTCGCTGATGTCCATATCGGCGTTGGCAACGCGGCCGAGGATGTAGGCGAAGGTGGCAATGTAGCGAGCGCGCGTGGTCTCGAGCTCGTCGAGGGCGCGCGCGATCTTGCGCGCCGTCTCCGTTTCGCTGTCGTCGAGCCCGGCCTCCTGCATGCGCGGCGAGCCGCCGCGCAGCGTATCGAACAGAGATTCCAGTAGCGACATCGGCTCTCCCGTGTGAAGGCCCGCTCGCCGCCGGCGACGCCCTCGGCAAGCACGGCAGACGAGCATAGGATAAAGGATGTTCGCCGTCAGTGTGGGCTGCCCCTCAGCTCCGGGGCGACGACGCGAGAATGCGAACAATGCCGACGGTGAGCAACGGCAGGGCGAATAGCAGCAGGAATCCGTAGGCCATCGCCGTGTAGCCGCGTGCCACCAGATCGATGAGCCCGAGGCGTGACAGCAGCGCGGCGAGCGACAGGACGCCGACGGTGAGGACGGCGACCCGGGCGCGGCTCATCGGCGGGCGGCCCTTCTCCGCGAGATTCACCGCCAGGCGGTCGACGATCGCGTGGATCATCCCGGTGCTGGTTTCGACGAGCGTCCAGAAGATGACCACGGCGAACAACATCAACAGGATTCTGCCGCCGGCGCGGTCCAACATCACCAACCACGGTACGGAGGCACCGGTGACCTCAGCGTCCGGGTAGTAGCCCATGACGGCGAGGTAGGTAAGCAGGAACGGCACGGTCGCCATGACCCCGGCAATCAGCCCGGCACCGACGGTCTCGCGCCGACGAGACAAGCGGTCGAGGGTAAAGAACGCCGCCGGCAACGTTGCGAGGTTGTAACCGACGTACAGCACACCGACACCGAGGGCGACGCTCCACGGCACCTCGGGACCGCCGCTGCCC
>CBDUAS010000492.1:0-3439 GCA_965365185.1 uncultured bacterium
CCCTCCCGCTCGGATCGGTACCACCCCGGTAGTCGAACCGCAGATTGGGATACGCCGGCGGCTCGGGCACTGGTACCGGCTCGGTGGCGATCTTGTCGAGCAGGTAGTCGATCGCCGTGTCGCGCTGCGCGTCGGCTCCGTTGAACGTAGCGTGCGGCAGGTTGTCGACGACGATGTCGGGGATGACGCCGATCTGCTCGATGAGCCAGTCGCGATCCTCGCCGTAGACGCCCATCGACGGAGCCCGTGCCAGGCCGCCGTCGGTCAGCCGGTTCGAGGAGCCCAGCCAGATCTCCCCGCCCCATGTGCGCATGCCGACGACGGGGCCGAGCCCCAGGCGGCGGAAGCCCTCGGCGATGGCCTCACCGTCGGAGGCGGTGTCTTGATCGACGACGATCACCATGTGGCCGCGAAAGGCGTATTGCATGTTCCAGGTCGGCTGCCCGACCCGCTCCTTCCAGTACATCCAGGCGCGCCGCATGAGCTTCTCGAGGATGATCGAGTCGATGTTGCCGCCGTTGTTCTGCCGCACGTCGATGATCAGGCCCTCGCGGTTGAACACCGGGTAGAACTGCCGATACCAGGCGGTGATGTCGTTGGAGCCCATCGCCCGCAGGTGCACGTAGCCGATGCGCCCGGCGCCGCGCTCCTCGACGTGCAACCGGCGGGTGTACTCCCAGTCGCTGTAGCGCAGGCTCCGCTCGCCGCTCATCGGCACGACGATGACGTCACGCGATGCGTCCACGTCCGCGTCGTGCAGCGTCAGCAGGACCTGCCGGTTCGCCTGGTTCCGTAGCAACGCGCCGATGTCGGGCGCCTCGAGGGTGGATACGCCGTTGATCGACTCGATCACGTCGCCCTCGTTGATGTCCAGGTAGGGATCGGCGAGCGGCGACATCTCTTCCGGGTAGTCCGGATCCGAGCGGTAGATGTAGTCGATGCGATAACCGCCCGCGGCCGGGTCACGCAGCACGCGGGCGCCGAGGCTCGGCACCGAGACGTTTTCGTCGCCCCGCCGCAGGTCGCCGCCGCGCACGCTGGTGTGCAGCGCCGACAGCTCGCCGACGAAGCGGCCGATCAGGTCCGACAACTCGGCACGGGTGGTGATGCGATCGACGAGCGGCATGTACCTGTCGAGCGCTCCTTGCCAGTCGACGCCGTGCATCGAAGGGTCGTAGAAGTAATCGCGCTCCATGCGCCAGGCATCGACCATCATCTGGCGGAAGTCTTCGCGCACGTCGAAGCGGAACGACCAGCCGTCGAGATCGACCTGGGAGTCGCTCAGCCGATTGCCCACTGCCTGCGGGCGGGCGTCGATGACGTAGAAGTCGTTGCCGCGCCGCACCAGGAACTTCTCACCGCTGGCCGACATCTCGGCCGAGCGCACGCCCTCGACCACGGTGACCGGCTCGGGATCCTCGCTGTCGAACGGCAGCGCCATCAGATCGACTCCGCCGCCGAATCCACCGCCCGCCTCGCGGGAGCCGTAGAAGATGGCGTCGTCGTTGACCGACAGCCCGGAGTAGTTGCCGGGGTCGACCGGTACCTCGCGTACGCGGCGTTCGATGCCGTCGAGGTCGATCTCGACCGCGGGCACGGCAGGCTCCTCGGCCTGGGCGGCCGGGCTGGCGGCGGCTGCATCGCCCGCCCCCGCGGCGCCGCCGGCGGAGTCGCCGGACGCCGTGCCGGCTCGACGCCGTCGCG
Source organism: uncultured bacterium (assembly GCA_965365185.1). GTDB lineage: Bacteria > Acidobacteriota > UBA890 > UBA890 > UBA890 > CBDCGW01. The sequence goes on from CBDUAS010000492.1 coordinate 1,705, forward strand.
CGCCGGCCTCGTCCTCGCTGCCTGAGAGCTCGTCGGCGGGACGGAAAGGTGAACGCAGCCCCTGGCGCAGGGCCACCTCGTAGATCTTGTCCGGATTCGAAAAGTACGGCCCCGGAGCTCGCGGTCCCCAGGGGCTGCCCACGGCCGAGCGCAGGTTGCGGTCGGAGATGAAATACAGGAACTCGCCGTCGGGGTCCCACGCCGGGCTGGTGCTGTTGGTGCGATCCGAGGTCACCGTCGTGGTGGTCTGGTTCTCGACGCTATACAGCTTGATCTGCGAGAAGCTGTTCATCGCCGTCATCACGTAGGCGAGCCAGCGGCCATCGGGCGACCATGCCATGCCGCCGATGCCCTCGCGGTTTTCCGAGATGACGCGGGTCTCACCGGTTCGCGTGTTGAGCAGACTGAGATCCCGATTCATGTCGTCGAAGGCGATCCAGGTGCCGTCCGGCGACACCGTGCCGGCGAACCGCAAGACAGTACCGTTATCGCTCAGTGGTTCCGGATCGCCGACGCCGTTGGCTGGCAGCCGCACCCACTCGAACTCGCCGCTGGCGTCGGAGAGGCCGGCGAGCGAGCCGTCGGGCATGAAGGTGACGTCGCGATAGCGCACGCCTTCCTCATCGGCCGCCTGCACCAGGCGGCCGTTGCCGACCGGCGCCACGAACGCGCGCCCGCGCGCTGTGAGCACGATGCTCTCGCCGTCCGGATGGATGTGAGCCGACGTCAGGTACTGCATGGGATTCGTTTCCCACTTCTCCCGAAGCTGGTCGAAGTCGGAGGCCAGCGTGACGGGGATGATTCGTGACTGATCGGCGGCGATGTCGTAGAGCCACAGATCGGCGCCGAGTTGGTAGACGATGCGCCCTTCCGAGAGTTCCGGATCGCGTACGTCCCAGCCGGCGTGCTCGGTGTGCTGCAGCAGGTCGTTGCCGTCGGCGTCCATCGACCAGACGTTCATGGTGCCGTCGCGGTCGGTGACGAAGTAAACGCGCCCGCTCCACCACATCGGTGAGTGGCTCTCGCCCTCGTAGTCGCCGGTGAGCTCGATCGCCTCCTCGGTGCCGGCGGAGAACTTCCACACGTCCCGGGCGGTGCCGCCGACGTAACGCTTGGTGACGTTGTTGTGGTAGGCGGGGCGCACGAAGTAGAGGACCTCGCCGCTGTCGTCGTAGACGGCCTCGCTGGCGGTCGACAGCGGGATGCGGCTGCGCGTGTGGTCCGTGAGGTCGAGGGCGACGAGCTGCGGCACCGGTAAGGTGGCGTAATAGCCGGTCGTGTATACGAGCTCGCCCGCCGGCGTCCAGGTGGTGGCAATGGACGCGTCCGCCTCGTAAGTGCGACGCGTCGGGATGCCGCCCGAAAGCGGCATGGTGTACAGCTCGGTGGGCCCCTCATACCGTGCCGTAAACGCCAGAACTTGCCCGTCCGGCGAGATCACCGGATCGGTCTCCTCGGACGGGTGAGTGGTGATTCTCTGTGCCAGCCCGCCGTCGATGCCGACGATCCACAGGTCGCCCTCGGCGGCGAACACCACCTTGTCGCCGTGGATCTCCGGGTGACGATAGTAGCCGGCGACGCCGGCCGTCTGAGGACCGCGCTGCGGCGCGGTGCTGGACGCCACGGAGACCGAGGGAAAGACGAAAAAGGCAATCGCGAACACCACCAGCATCCGGCGCATGCTGCTACTCCACGGTTGGCCGACAGGCCGAGCCGAGGATGCGATGGGCACCGG
>CBDUAS010000493.1:0-3415 GCA_965365185.1 uncultured bacterium
GGGGGCGGGCATGTAGGGATGGGCGTTGGCGAACCCGGGCAGGCGAGCCAGCATCTCGTTCACCTTCGGGTTGTACTTCATGGTGCACGAACCCAGAGGAAACAGGCCCGATTCGACGCCGAAGTTCTGCTGCGAGATGCGGGTGAAGTGACGGATGACGTCGATCTCGGAGACCTCGGGAAAGCCCGGGATCTCGCCGCGGACCTGCGCTTCGCCCCACGCCGCCGACGGATCCACTGCCGGAACGTCGAGCTCGGGCAGCGAATACCCGACGCGTCCGGCGCCGCCGCGCTCGAAGATCAACCCTTCCTGCTTCAGTTGCCCCTGGTCGTCACGCATTCTGTTGTTGGCCTCGCCGCTCATGAGCACGCCTCCGCCACGACCTCCGCGAGCCGGTCGATGTCGGCACGGGTGTGCACTTCGGTAGCACAAACAAGCAACTCGTTTTGGCGTCGCTCATCGAATCGCCCGAGGGGTACGCCGGGTACCACGCCTTCCGCCGCGCAGGCCTCGACGGCCGCCGTCGCCGACAGCGGCAGGCGGACGACGAACTCGTTGAACGTCGGCCCCTCGAACGCCGTTTCCACCCGGTCGATCGCCGCCAGCTTGGAGCGTGCGTAATCCGCCTTGGCAAGATTGTGCAGCGCCAGCTCGCGGATGCCATGCCGTCCGAGCGTACTGAGGTGAATGCACGTGGCCAGCGCGCACAGCGCGGTGTTGGTGCAGATGTTCGACGTCGCCTTGGCGCGGCGGATGTGCTGCTCGCGCGTCGCCAGGGTCAGCGCGAAGCCGCGACGGCCGTTCGCATCCACTGTCTGCCCTGCCAAGCGACCGGGGAGGTTGCGAACGTACTCCTGACGGCTGGCGATGAAACCGACCAGCGGGCCGCCGTAGTTCTGACCGTTGCCGAAGCTCTGTAGCTCGCCGGCAACGATGTCGGCGCCGACCTCGCCGGCGGGAATCGTCAGGGCCCATGCCACGGGCTCGGCTGTCGCGACGATGAACTTCGCGGGCTGCGACTCGAGCGCTCGTCCGGCGACGCGGAGGTCTTCGATCACGCCGAAGAAATTCGGCTGCTGCAGAATGACGGCCACGACGTCGTCGGCGATCTCGGGGAGCCGGGTGCGCCCGGATGGTTCGACGGGCATGACCTCGAAGGTCAGGTCCAGGTAGCGAGCGTAGGTCTCGGCGACCTCACGATAGGCCGGGTGCAGACCCTCCGACCACAGCACGCGCCCGCCGCGGCGCATCAGCCGTCGAGCCATCAGTATGGCTTCGGCCACGGCGCTGGCGCCGTCGTACATGGATGCGTTGCACACGTCCATTTCGGTGAGCAACGACACGAGCGTTTGAAACTCGAAGATGGCTTGCAGCGTTCCTTGACTGATCTCCGCCTGATACGGCGTGTAGGAGGTCATGAACTCCTGGCGCTGGATCAAGGCGTCGATGTGCGTGGGCACGAAGTGCGGATAACAGCCGGCGCCCAGAAAGCTGAGCATGCCCGCTGCCGGCCCGTTGGCCGCCGCGAGATCGCCGAGGTGCCGGATCAGCTCCGGTTCCGAGAGCGCCGGCTCCACGGGCAGGTCGTCGGGGAAGCGCAGATCCTCCGGAATCGACACGAACAGCTCGTCGAGGTCGTTGACGCCGATGGCGTCGAGCATCTCGCGTCGCTCGTCCTGCCCGAGAGGCTGATACCTACCGGGGCCGTGATGGTCGTTGGTCGTCGTCATCGTGGTCTTCGAGTCTGTGGGCTGCGAGTGAAAGGATGGAGAGTCAGAGGTTGGCGCGGCGACCGACGCAGGCTCAATCGCCGGCGGATGCCTCGAGGAAGGCCTGGTAATCAGCGGACGTCATGAGGCTTTCCGTCGTCGAAGCGTCGGCGAGCTTGACGCGAATCATCCAGGCCGCGGCGTGTGGGTCCTCGTTCACCAACTCGGGCTGGTCGACGAGAGCGTCATGCACCTCGGTCACCTCTCCGGAAACCGGCGCGTAGAGCTCAGATACCGCTTTGACGGATTCGATGGTGCCGAATGCCTGCCCGGCGTCGATCCGATCGCCGACGGCCGGCAGCTCGACGTAGACGACGTCACCGAGCTCGGCCTGGGCGTGGTCGGTAATGCCGATCGTGCCCACGTCACCTTCGACGTCGATCCACTCATGCTCTTCGGAGTACCTGTAAGTGTCCGGGTATTCGGCCATCGTTGCTCCTCGGTCCTTGTGCCTCGCGTCTAAGCCGGGGCCGAGCGCCGGTAAAACGGCGTCTTCACGACCCGTGCTCCAATTCTGCGCCCTCGAACGGCGACTTTCAGCAGCCCATCGACGTCCGCGTCAGCGGACGGGACGTATCCGAGACCGATGCCCTTCTGCAGGGTCGGGCTGAAGCTGCCGCTGGTGACTTCGCCGATGACCTGGTCATCGTCCGCGCGGCACAGCTCGTAGCCCTGCCGCGGCACGCCCCGCTCGACCAGCTCGAAGCCGACCAAGCGCTCTTCGGTACCGGCGTCAAGCTGCTCACGGAGCGCCGCCCTGCCGATGAAGTCGCCCTTGTCCGGCTTGATCAGCCACCGCAGGCCGGCCTCCACCGGACTGCGCGATTCATCCATGTCGTTTCCGTAAAGCAACATCCCGGCCTCGAGGCGCAGCGTGTCGCGGGCACCGAGGCCGACGGGGAGCAGATCATCCGCCGCCCCGGCCTCGAGTATGGCGTCCGCGAGAGCCGGTGCGCTCGCCGGCGGCAGGTACACCTCGAAACCATCCTCGCCCGTGTATCCGGTCCGCGACACCAAGGTCCGCGACGACCGGAATTCGAGAAACGCGGAGCGGTAGGTGCGAATCGAGCCCGGTTCCAGCCCCAGAACGGCCGCCAGCACGGCCTCGGCGCGGGGGCCCTGGACGGCAAGCTGCGCCCAGTCGCCGCTCTCGTCGCGCACGCCCACCGAGCCGCCGAACGCGGCCGCCTGCCGTTCGATCCAGGCGACGTCTTTGGGTGTCGTCGCAGCATTGATGACCAGCAGGTAGTCGTCGTCCTCGAGCCGGTAGACCAACAGGTCGTCGATGACGCCGCCTTCCTCGTTGACCATCACGGTGTACTGCGCCTGCCCTACCTCGAGCACACCGGCGTCGTTGGTGATCAGCAGCTGCACGAATGACAGAGCGTCGTCGCCCTGAATGCGGACTTCTCCCATGTGGCTGACATCGAAAAGGCCGGCGCGTTCGCGAACGGCCTCGTGTTCGGCCAGGATGCCCGCGAACTGGATAGGCATGTCCCAGCCGCCGAAATCCACCATCTTGGCACCGTGGTCACGGTGCCATTGGTTCAGAGGAGTCCGCTTGAGCTCACCAGACATCATGCCCCGAGAGGAATCGAAGAGCGGCGTGTGCAGCCGAAAACGAGGAGGGAGAACCTGGCCATGAA
>CBDUAS010000494.1:0-3414 GCA_965365185.1 uncultured bacterium
CTGCAGGGCCGGCTCGCCGTGCTGCTCGACCTGCCGGTGGGATCACGCGTCGAGCCCACCGACCGCCTCGATCTGACGCCGCCGTCGCAGGACCTCGAAACGCTCGTCACGCTGGCATTCGAAGCTCGCAGCGAGCGCAAAGCGGCGCTCGAGCGCATCGCCGCCGCCGAGGCCCGGCTCGACGGCGCAGATGCCCTGGGCAAACCTGTCGTCGCCGCCGGCGGGAGCCTGCGCTACTCGAACCCCGATCGGCGCGTCGTGCCTCCGGAGTACAACTGGCGTGTCGGCTGGGACGTTTCGGTGGGCATCACCTACGACATCTTCGACGGGGGCAAGCGTGACGCCGCAGCAGCAGCAGCGGTGGCGGAGATCGACGTAACGCGGCGGCGCTTGCAGGAGCTCGAACGTTCGATTCGCCGAGAGGTGGTGGAAAGCTACCAACGTTTCGACACGGCTCGTGCCGGCGTCGACGTTGCCGAACAGGGAATCGAATCGGCCGTGGAAAACACCCGCGTCACCACCGACCTGTATCAGGAAGGGCTGGTGCCGTTCTCCGAGCGCCTCGACGCGCAGATCGCCGAGCTGCTCTCGCGCCTGGAGCTCACGGAGGCACTCGCCAACGTAGAGCTGGCGCGCGCCGCCCTCGACCGCGCCACCGGGCAATGAAGACCGTCGTCGACGTGCGCCACCTGACCAAGCGCTTCGGCAGGTTCACCGCCGTCGACGACCTCAGCCTCAGCGTGCAGGAAGGCGAGATCTTCGGCTTTCTGGGCAGCAACGGAGCCGGCAAGACAACCGCTATCCGCATCATGTGCGGGCTGCTGAAGCCCACGGCGGGGAGCGCCGAGGTGCTCGGCTTCGATGTCAGCAAGGATGCAGAAGAGATCAAGAGGCGCATCGGCTACATGAGCCAGCGGTTCAGCCTCTACGAGGAGCTCACCGTGCGGCAGAACTTGCTGTTCTTCGGCGGCGTCTACGGGCTGCGCGGCGACGAGCTCAAGGACCGCATGGCCTGGGCCGTCGACATGACCGAGCTCGAGGGCAAGGAAGACCGCCAGACGCTCAGCTTACCGGGCGGCTGGAAACAGCGCCTGGCGCTCGCATGTGCCGTGTTGCACAGCCCGCCGATCATCTTCCTGGACGAGCCTACGAGCGGCGTCGATCCGATCTCCCGCCGCCAGTTCTGGGTCCTCATCCACCAGATGGCCGAGGAAGGCACGACGGTGTTCGTCACCACCCACTACCTCGACGAGGCCGAGCACTGCGACCGCCTGGCGCTGATGCACGCCGGCAAGCTGATGGCCGAGGGGTCCGTCGACGATCTCAAGAGCGTGTTCGACGATCGCGCCGTGCTGGAGGTCGGCTGCCCCGATATTGTCGGCGCCCTCGAGTTGCTCGGCCGGCAGGACTGGGTGATCGAGACGTCGGTGTTCGGCACGCGGCTACACGTCGTCGTGCGAGACGAGGCGCGGGGCGCCAGGGCGGCGCGGGAGTTGCTCGAGCAAAGCGGGAATGCCGCCACCTCGATCACGCCGGTACCGCCTTCGCTCGAGGACGTCTTCATCCACCACGTGGAAACGGCGGAGGCGGCGGCATGAACGGCGTCGCGACAACGGGCACTGCGGCGGAGGAGAACCCATGAGACGCGCCGGCGCCATGGCCATCAAGGAAGTCAAGCAGGTCCTGCGTGACCCGCTGACGCTCTTCATGCTCATCTTCCTGCCCATGGTCATGCTGGTGCTGTACGGCTATGCGCTGAACTTCGACGTCGAAAACGTCGCGCTCGCGGTGCAGGACCGCGACAAGACCGCCGCCAGCCGTGCGCTGATCGACGCCTTCGTCGCCGGCAGGCGCTTCGCCCTGGTGGCCGACCTTCCTCCCGGTTCCGATACCGACGGCTTTCTCGACCGCAACGGCGCCAGCGCCGTGCTCATCATTCCGGAGAGGTATCAACGAACCTTGGCCGCCGGCAAGACCGCTGACGTGCAGGTGCTGGTGGACGGCGTCGACGCCAGTACCGCCTCGACCGTCATGGGCTACGTCACCGGTGTCGTCGCCAGCTACAACGGCACGCGGATTCGCGGCTACGCCGCTGGCGGCGGGCGTGACCAGGTGCTGCAGGCGGCGATCAACTTCCAGCCGCGCGTCTGGTACAACCCCGAGTTGCTCTCCACCCAGTTCCTGGTTCCCGGCCTGATCGCCTTCCTGATGATGTTCACGGCGGTGATCTCGACGGCGCTGTCGGTGGTGCGCGAAAAGGAGCGCGGCACCCTCGAGCAGCTTCGCGTCAAGCCGCTGAGGACGGCCGACATCCTGCTCGGCAAGATGTTCCCGTACCTGTTCACTTCGCTCGCCGGGGTGGTCCTGATTCTGGCGGCGGCCCGATTCCTGTTCGACGTCGTCGTCCAGGGCCCCTACCTCGATTTGTTGGCGGCGACCATCGTCTACCTGATCGGGGCGCTGGGTTGGGGGCTGTTCGTCTCGACACTGGCCGACTCGCAGGCGGTGGCCTTCCAGATCGGCGTCATGACCGCGCTTCTGCCGACGCTGCTTCTGTCGGGATTCATCTTTCCCATCGCCAACATGCCGCAGGCGCTTCAGCTCCTGACCCATATCGTGCCGGCACGTTACTACCTGGTGATCCTGCGAGGCATCGTCATCAAGGGCTCCGATCTGAGCCCGTTCTGGGATCAGATGGGAGCGCTGGCCATCTACGCAACGGTGGTGCTGACACTGGCGTCGGTGCGCTTCGCGCGACAGGAGGGCTGAGGTGCACCTCGTCAGACGGCGCGTGATGGGCGAGCTGGGAAGCCGGCGGACCCGGCAGGAGAGCCGCTGACGTGCACGTACTCTGGCGCATCGTCGTGAAGGAGTTCTTACAGCTTCGGCAGGACAAGAGGATCATTCCGCTGGTATTCGTGGCGCCGATCATCCAGCTCGTTGCCTTCGGCTACGCCGCCAACCTCGACGTTGCCACCGTCGATTTGCTGCTCGTCGACCGCGACCGCAGCCCGGCGAGCCGATCGTTGGTCGACCGCTTCACCGCCTCGCCGTACTTCGAGTTGGTCGGCACGGAGAGCTCCATCGGCGGCATCGATTCCTGGCTCATCGACGGCCGCGCCGATGCCGCTCTGGTCATCGGTGCCGACTACGGCAGGAAGGTGGCGGGGGGACACACGCCCGACGTGCAGCTGATCGTCGACGGGTCGGACTCGACATCCGCGACGCTTGGCCTCAGCTACGCTTCCGGGGTGGTCCAGGGGGAGAGCACGCGGCTGGTGGGGCGCAGCCTGGCGACAGCACCGAGCAGTGAGCCCGGGCGGGAAGCGACCCCTGCGCTCGGCCTGGCGGAGGCAGTACCGCGCGTCTGGTACAACCCCGACCTCAAGAGCCGTTGGTTCTACGTGCCGGCGG
>CBDUAS010000495.1:0-3408 GCA_965365185.1 uncultured bacterium
TGGTTTTGTGAGCCAGGGGCTCAAGGTGGGGCCCATTTTCCCACCGCCGGCGCAACCGACACAGGCGATTGTGGTGGCGACGAACACGGCGAGAGCACCCGCCCGCCGGGCGCTCATCAGACCCTCTCCACCCGAACGGCGCATTTCTTGTAGTCAGGCTCTTTACTGATGTTGTCCATGGCATCCAGCGTCAGCTCGTTGACCAGCTTCAGCTCGTCGAAGAACGGAATGAACACGGAGCCGCGCGGCGGCTGGCCGCGGCCGTCGACCCTTGCCGGAAGTTCCAGGCTGCCGCGGCGCGACACCACCCGCACCGGATCTCCGGAGCGAATGCCGAGCTGCTGGGCGTCGGCGCGGTTCAGCTCGACATAGCCGTTCGGCATGGCCTGATAGAGCTGTGCCACCCGTCGTGTCATCGATCCGGTGTGCCAGTGCTCGAGAATACGTCCGGTACACAGCCAGAAGGGATACTCCTCGTCGGGCTCCTCCGCCGCGGGGTGATACGGTCGCAGCCAAAAGGCCGCCTTCTTGCCATTGGCCGTGGCCTTGTAAAACTCCACCCCTTCTGATTTCTCGACGAAGGGGTCGTATCCGGCGGCGTAGCGGTAACGGGTCTCCTGCCCGTTCACCACCGGCCACAACTTGCCGCGGGTCTCGACGTATTCCTGGTACGCGCCGAGGTCGTGTCCGGTCCCGAGGGTGAACTCCCGATACTCCTCGAACATGGGCTCGTGCCAGTCGTCGTCCGGCCACGGGAAGAGGCCTTCGTATCCCATGCGCTTCGCCACCTCGATGATCTGCCAGGCGTCCTCCCGCGCCTCGCCCGGCGGCTCCGCCGCCTGGAACCACTGCTGCGTCCGACGCTCGGTGTTGCCGAACATGCCTTCACGCTCCACCCACGCGGAGGACGGCAGCACCAGGTCGGCCACGGCGGTCGTCGGCGTCGGGTAGATGTCCGAGACGATCACGAAGTTGTCGTCGCCCGGCTGGCGCTCGTAGCGATGCAGGTTGGGAATCGTCACCCACGGGTTGGTGGTCTGGATCCACATCACTTTGAGGTCGCCACGCTCGAGGGCACGGAACATGTCGACCGTGTGGTAGCCGGGGCGGGGATCGATGGTGCCCTCGGGGACCTGCCAGATGCGCTCCGCGATGGCACGGTGCTCGGGGTTGGCCACCACCATGTCGGCGGGCAGGCGATGCGCCAGCGTTCCCACCTCGCGTACGGTGCCGCAGGCCGACGGCTGCCCGGTCAGGGAGAACGGATTGGCACCCGGTCGGCTGATCTTTCCGGTGATCAGGTGCAGGTCGGTAATCAGGTTGTTCATCCACGTGCCGCGCACGTGCTGGTTTACGCCCATGCACCATGTGCTCACCGTGCCGCGACCCTGATCGCCGTAGATCTCCGCCAGGGCGCGGATCTGTCCTTCCGGCACGCCGGACAGCTCGCTGGCGCGCGCCGGGGCGTAGTCCTCGAGGAACTCTTCCAGCTCCTGCATCGACGAGGCACGCCCCTGATCGGCGAAGCCGTAGCGTTCAGCGGGCCCGTCTTCGGGCGACAACCCGAGCCCGTCCGGCCCGTAACAGCCGTAGCCGATCTTGTCGAGATCCTCGACGCCGCGCTTGAAGACGACGTTTTCGGCCACGAAGGCCTCGTCAACGTCCCCTCCTTTGACCAGCAAGTGCAGAATCCCGTTGGCCAGGGCCAGGTCGCCGTTGGGGGCCATCTCGACGTACATGTCCGCGTAGTCGCTCGTGGGGGTGCGCCGGGTGGCGATATCGATGATGCGCACGCCCGGATTGGCGGCCTTGTTGGCGAGAATGCGCGAGAACAGCACCGGGTGCATCTCGGCCATGTTGTTGCCCCAGAGCACGAAGTCGTCGCCGGCTTCGAAGTCCTCGTAGCACCCCATGGGCTCGTCGCTTTGGAACTGGCTCATGAATCCGGTGACGGCAGACGCCATGCACAACCGGGCGTTCGGGTCGACGTTGTTGGAGCGCATGCCGCCGCGAAACCACTTGATCGCCGCGTAGCCGTCGAACACCGTCCACTGCCCGGATCCGTACATACCCACAGATCGGGGGCCGTGTGCATCGAGCGCCTCCTGGAACTTCTGCGCCGCCAGATCGAGGGCTTCCTCCCAGGTGATCTGCCGCCACCCGTCGCCTTCGCGCAGCATCGGGTGCGTGAGCCGGTCTTCGCCGTACAGGAACGCCGGCAGGTGGTACCCCTTGACGCACAAGAGCCCGCGGTTAACCGGGCTCGCCTCGTCGCCGCGGACGGCCATGACGCGACCCTCCCGCACCCCCACTTCGACGCCGCATCCGGTTCCGCAGTAACGACACGGAGCCTTGTGCCAGGTGAGGTCGGCATCGGCGATCGCGGCCTGCCCGTCGGCGATCTCGCGCGCCGCCTCGCGGTCGGCGCAGGAGAAAGCCGCGATCCCGGCGGTCGTGGCACCTACCCGCTTGAAGAAGTCTCGTCGCTTCATGAGCTGTCGTCCTCGCTCCTGCGTCTCGTGGTCTCTTTCTATTGCCCACCGCGGCCGTAGCGATTTCGCATCGCCTCACGGATCGCCTCGGCGGCGCCTTCGGCACCCTCGACAAACCAGACGTGCTCGGGCCGGGCGAGAATCTCGTCGATGACCCGGTTGACGGCGCCGGCGGCAGCGCCGCCGGTGTGCTCCGCCATCTCGCGTGCCTGCGGGATGAGCTCCATGTAGAAGCGCTCGGCCACCTCGTACATGCCGTGCCAGTGCGTGTAGTCCGGCGCCATCATGGAGGCACCGTGACGGGCGCGGCGCCCCTCGTGATGCCAGAGGTAGAACCACGTCCACTCGATCTCCTCATCGAACTGCGTCGGCGTACGTATCCCCTGGTCGAGCAGCGTCGCCATGATGTCCTGACCGGGCTTGGCGAATTTCTCGTTGTAGAGAATCACCAGGTCGTCGTATTGCACGTAGAAGGCGTTCACGTAGTCCGGCGTGTGACAGGTCGAGCACACCTCCTTCATCCGGTTGCGCTTGTCTTCGGCGGAATCGGCGATCAGGTCGCGGCGTATCTCCGGGTCGGTTTCGGTGACGATGGCGTGGTTGATGTCGGTATCCATCACCAGGCTCACCGCCGGACGATTGGTCCACGAGATGCGCTGACCCGGGTCGTGCGTCACGCGGCCGCCGTTGCGGATGTTGCCGGACATGTGACAACTGGCGCAGGTCGGTGCGGCGGCATAATCGACGCCCAGCACCCAGTCGACGGCGTCGAGGTTCATCTGTGCCTTCAGGTCGCGGAAGGCGACGCCGTGCTTGGATTCCTCGTAGATCTCCTTCTGCGGGTGGTCCGGGCCGAGGTGACACTTGCCGCAGTTCTCCGGCTGCCGGGCGCGCCGCGGCGAGAAGTCGTGCCTGC
>CBDUAS010000496.1:0-3397 GCA_965365185.1 uncultured bacterium
ACGACGGCGCCCACTGGCAGTCGTTCCAGCTCAACCTGCCGATCACCCCGGTCACCGACATGGTCATCAAGGACTCCGACCTGGTGATCTCGACCCAGGGGCGGGCCTTCTGGGTGCTCGACAACTTCTCGGCGCTGTCGCAGCTCGACATCAATTCCGACGCCCCCGCCCATCTTTTCGAACCGCGAACCGCGTACCGCGGTGGCGGCCCCGATCCGGAGATCCAGTTCTACATCGCCGAGGGCACCACCGGCGAGGTGACGCTGGAGATCACCAACAGCGCCGGTGAGGTGGTCAACGCCCGCAGCGGCCGCGTCATGGCAGCAGGACCCGGCTCGCGATTCGGGGGCGGGCCCGGCGGCGCCGTCGGTGGCGGTCGCGGCGGTCGTGGTTTTGGCGGCGGCGGCGGCAACCGCCTGGTCGCCCGTGAGGGCATGAACTCGGTCTCGTGGAACGGAAGCTGGCCTTCGTTGTACACGGTCCCCCCGGGCATCGTGCAGTGGGGTGGCGGCCGCGGCGGCGGTCCGTCGGCGGCGCCGGGCACCTACACGGTGACGCTGACCGTCGGTGATTGGAGCCGGTCCACGACGCTGGAGTACTTGGCCGATCCGCGCGTCACCGGCGTTACCCAGGCGCAATACGAGGAGCAGGCGCGTTTCGCCCGCGAGGTCGGTGCGGAGGCGGCGCGACTCTACGAAGAGCTGGCGCAGCTTCGCTCGGTCAAGGAGCAGGCGATGCGCATCGGTGAGTCGCTCGCCGAGGCGGGATACGGCAACGAGGCGATGCAGGCGGCCCGCGCCATGATTCGCAAGCTGGAGGAGGTCGAGGGCGAGCTCACCCAGCTCCAAGGCGAGGGCGGCCAGGATGCGCTCAACTTCCCGGGCCGCCTGGACAACCAGCTCAATGCCCTTTACGGGCAGGTAGCGGGCGGCCTCCCGCCGGTTCAGGGCGGCGCGTACGAGCGCTGGGAAGACATCCAAGGTGCCCTGCAGCCGCACGTCGACGCCATCCACGCTATCTACGACGCCGACCTGGCGGCCTTCAACGAGATCGCCGGTGAGCACGGCATGCGCGTGGTGATGCGACGCCAGCAGTAGCGGCGCAGTTCGGCCTGTATGACCTGACGGCCCCGCGGCCGGGTAGCGGCCGCGGGGCCGTTGCTCGTGAGCCGCCGGGAGTCCGCTAAGATGCCCGCATGCATGGTGAGCAAGAGACCTCGTTCGGCCCCCGTCTGGTGTGGATCCTGCTGCACGCGCTCATCGTCTTCGTTGCCGGATGGTTTCTCGTGTTCGACGGCTGCGAGATCGTGTTCGGCCGCCTCGGGATCGACGTCGTGGAGGGGCATGCCGGGCGCCGCGCCGTGCTGCTCGCTTTCGGTATCGGCATGTGGATCCGGATGACGTTCGGCGCGCTGCTGTTTCTGAAACGGCGGTTCGATTGGGGCGAGTGCCTCGCGGTGACCGCGGCGTGCGCGGTCTACCAGTTCGGGTTCGCCGTCGCCGGCGTCGGGACGGCCGTACCGCTGGGCTGGTTCGATCTCCCGGCTGTGTTCTTGTATCTGGCCGGAAGCGGCATCAATACGTTCGCGGAGCTGGAGCGCAATCAGTTCAAGCAGGACCCGGCGCATCGCGATCAGTTGTACACCGGCGGTCTGTTTGCCGTCGTACAGCACCCGAACTACTCCGGCGACATCATGTGGCTGATCGGCTGGGCGCTGCTGACGCTCAACCCCTGGGCGTTCCTGCTCCCAGGGCTGGCCACCGCCGGCTTCGTGTTCTTCTTCATCCCCACACTCGGCCGCTACCTGCAAGCGCGCTACGGCGCTGCATACGAGCGCTGGTCGGCGCGCACGGCGAAGCTGGTTCCGCGGCTCTACTGAGCGATCGGGCACCCACGGGCGTATGATCTGTACATGAGTGGAGCTGGGTCATGAAGTGGTCCTGGAAGATCGCGACCGTCGCCGGGATACCGATCTACATACACTCGACCTTTGCCCTCATCCTGTTGTGGATCGGTTACGAAAGCGCTCAGGCGGGCCAGGGCCTGGTGGCGACGATCGTGTCGATCGCGTTCGTTCTCGTGCTGTTCGGGTGCGTGGTGTTGCACGAGCTCGGCCATGCCTTGACCGCACGGCGTTACGGGATCCGCACGCGCGACATCACCCTGCTGCCCATCGGCGGTCTGGCACGACTGGAGAGGATGCCCGATGATCCGCGCCAGGAGTTCTGGGTGGCGCTGGCCGGGCCGGCGGTCAACGTGGTCATCGCCCTGACGCTTTTCGTGTTCCTCACGCTGGGGGGCTCCTATGAGCCCGGTAGGGCCTTCAGCATCACCGAGGGGCCGTTTCTGTGGAGCGTCATGGTGATCAACGTGTTCCTGGTGGCATTCAACATGCTGCCGGCCTTTCCCATGGACGGCGGACGGGTCCTGCGGGCCCTGCTGGCGATGCGCATGGACTACGCTCGCGCCACGAGAGTCGCCGCAAACGTGGGGCAGGTGATGGCGCTACTGTTCGCCCTGCTCGGACTGCGGTACAACCCGTTTCTCGTCTTCATCGCCCTGTTCGTCTGGATCGGGGCGTCTCAGGAGGCCGGCCTGGCGCAGATGCGCTCGGCGCTCGCCGGCATTCCGGTGGCGCACGCCATGATCACCGAGTTCCACGCGCTCACCCCGGAGGAGCCGCTTTCGCGGGCGGTTTCACTCACCTTGGCCACGGCGCAAAAGGACTTCCCCGTTCTCGAAAACGAAGAGGTCGTCGGCGTCCTCGCTCAGACGGAGCTGTTTCGCGCCCTGGCGCAGGACGGGCAGCACATCGCCGTGCGCGACGTGATGACGACCGACTTCGCAACCGCCGACTCGTTCGAGATGCTCGAACCCGTGCTGGCCCGGCTGCAGTCGTGTGCCTGCTCCACGATCCCCGTGCTCCGCGGCGGTGTGCTGGTCGGCGTCGTGACCTCCGAGAACATCAGCGAGTTTCTTTCGATACAGTCGGCGATGACGCCCGGCAGGGCCTGAGGCCCACGTGCCCCGAGGGCGCTGCCGAGGGGCCGCTCTGCGCCGACGCGCAGCTACCTTCGTGACGGCGGTCTCGCGGTCTCGGGCAACGTGATCGGGCGGCCGATCGTCCAGGGCACGGCGAGACCGTCGAGCAGCCCGCTGATCACCGGCAACTCCTGCTCCTGCAGCCAGACGAGCGCCTCGAGCTGCGGCTCCAAACGCTCGTAGGCAACCTCGGCGAGGCGGATCTGGTCGTCGCTGGGGCGCGTCGTCGATCCGCGCACCGCGCTGTAGACGCTGCCGGCAGCGGCGGAGACCCTTCCCAGCTCCTGACGAACCTCAGCGGCGTCGGCGCTGACCCGGCCTTCCACGGTTAACGTGCCACCCACGGTCAGACGGA
>CBDUAS010000497.1:0-3396 GCA_965365185.1 uncultured bacterium
CGGCTGGTTGGCGCTCGGCCTCGTTGTCGTCGAGGTCGGCCTCGGTGTGCGGGAGCCGAGCCTGCGGGCGTGGGGCCACGCGGCGCTGCTGCTCGCCTTCGGCCGCGCTTTCATGGCCAACTTCACCGGCGTCGGCGAGATGTTCGGTGCCTCACACCGGCTGCTCACCGTGCTGCCCATGATTGCTGTTTACTACTACATGGCCGCGCGGCTCGGGAAGGCGCGTGCCCGACACGCGTTGTTGGGAGAGCGACAAGCGGCGGCGCGCGACCGACAATCGCTCGTCAGCCACCGGCCGTCGCTGGGGACGGCGGAGGAGATCCTGGCCCGGTTGTATCTGTACCTGCCGGTGATCCTCGGCACGACGTTGATTCGCCTCGAGCTGGGCCATGCACTGACGGCGATCGGTTGGATGGCCGCTATGCTGGCACTCCTCGCCATCGGACAGCGACGCGACCTGCCGGACCTTCGACTGCAGGCCTACGCGCTGGCGATGCTGGTGTTCGTGCGCACTTGGGCGACGAACTTCCACCTCGGCGGCACGATCGTCGGCGTAGACGGTCGCCTGCTTACCGGCGTCGTCGTCATCGCGGGTTTCTTCGCGGCGCATCTCTTCCAGCGACGGCAGCGATCGGCTCTCCGCGCCGGCAGGGCAGCTACGCCCGGTGCGCGGGCAGACGGCGAACCCGGTGGGCGGTATGCGACGCTCATCACATGGGTCGACGCGCACGGCGCGAGCCTGATGTCGCTGCTGGGGACCGTCCTCCTGGCCGCCTTGCTCTTCTACGAGGTCTCGGGCAGCTTGCTGACGATCGCCTGGGGGCTGCAAGGCACGGCGCTGTTGCTTGCCGGCTTCGTACTGCGTGAACGGCAGCTTCGACTGTCGGGGCTGGTTCTGCTGGGGGTGTGCATCCTGAAGGCGTTCTTCTACGACTTTCGGCAGCTCGAGATCGTCTTCCGCATCTTCTCGTTCATCGTCCTCGGTAGCCTGCTGCTGGCCGTCTCGTTCGTTTATTCGCGTTACCGTGAGCAACTCAAGCGACTGCTGTAAGCCGGGACGTTTCGTCCTGATGTGGTCCCCGCTCAATGGCCGACCTCGATAGAATCGCAGAGAATCACAGGGGCGCGAACAGGGGCGGGCAGCCAACGGAGGTGGGCGGTCGTGAAGATCGAGGTCGTCGACACGCACACGGCCGGACAGCCGGCGCGCATCGTCGTGTCCGGTATCGGGAAGCTCCCGGGGACCGACATGAGGGCGCGCCGGGATGCGTTCCGGAATCGCTACGACCACCTGCGCACGGGCCTCCTCGCCGAGCCCCGTGGGCACGCCGGGATGTGCGGCTGTGTGCTCGTCGACCCGTGCAGCCCGGGCGCCGATTTCGGCGCCCTCTTCATGCACAACGCCGGCTACGTCGACGTGTCCGGCCACGGCGCGATGGGTGTGCTCACCGTCCTGGTGGAAAGCGGAATCGTCGCGGTAGAGGGAGGCAGATCGCATGTCTCCCTCGACACGCCTGCGGGCATCGTTCGCGCCGAGGCAGAGATCGAAGACTTCAAAATGGTCGGCGTAACCTTCTATTCGGTTCCCGCGTGGGTAGGCCTGCAGGCAGTGTCGCTGCGGGTGCCGGGATGCGGCGAGGTCGTCGTCGACGTGGCATTCGGCGGCAACCTGTTCGTCCAGGTATGGGCGGAGCACCTCGGCCTCGAGCTCAACCCGAGCAGCATGCAAGCCGCGACGGAGGTGGCCACGGCGGTGATGCAGGCGGCAGCCGACAAGCTGGTGGTTCGCGAGCCCCTCACCGGTAATCGGTGCGAGATCGCGGGCGTCACCCTCCTCGACGCACCCGACGCGGCGCCGCCGGCGCTGCGCATCGCGCACGTGCATGGGCCCGGTATCTTCGATCGGTCGCCGGGGGCGACGGCGGCGGCGGCGCGGTTGGCGGTCATGCTGGAGCGTGGCGAGATCCTCGTGCATGACGAGGTCGTGGTCGAGAGTGCCGTCGGCGAGGAGTCGTTTCGAGCCAAGGTGTTCGAGCGTCGACCCCTCGGCGCTCACGTCGCCGTATCGACCGAGATCAGAGGGCGCACCTTCATCACCGGGTTTCACGACTTCGTTTTCGCCGAGGATGATCCGCTCGCCGCCGGCTTTTTGGTCGGCGGTGGAGTTCCGCCTCGTCGCTGACGTGGCGCTGCGGTGCCACGGAGCCGGTGTGGGGCGTCGCCGCGTCGGTGAGCCGGAGCTGACGTCGGCCTGCCGCTGAGCCGGAGTTGACGCCACGACGCCGCTGAGCCGGAACGTTGCCCGTCAGGGCGGCCAGTGTGCCCGGTCCTGCAGGCGCACCACGAAGCGCAGGCCCGAATAGACCTCGTTGATCGCGCAGACCTTGTTATCGACCAGACCTCCTGCCAGGCCGATGCGCTGGATGGTGTCGAACGAGAGGTCCGCTGGCAGCTTCGCCGCTCTTTTCGGCCAGCCGATCCAGAAGCCGCCGTCGGCGACGATCTTCCGCGCCAGTGCGTCGAATCGTCGCTCGAGCTCGGCCTCGCGATGGGCGAAGTACACGAGAACGTCGAACCTTCCCCGGGCCTGGGTCGCGACCCTGACGTCATCGGGCAGCGGCGCCAGGGTTTCGGCGAACCCCGTAGGCGCGCCGATCAAGCCCACGCGGTGCCCCGGTTTGATGCCCAGCTTCTTCGCCAGGGGAGTCGCGGAATACCCGGCCACCGATTGCCCCTACTGTCCGGAAAGCACGGTCTGCAGCGCGCCGTCAGCGTCGACCATGCGCAGCTCCGGTCCCTGCGGCGTGGCCAGCAGAGCAACCGATATCTGCCCGGTTGCATCGAAGAGGATCAAGCCCGGGCCGTCGGGCGTCATGGCAAGCTGCGCCAGCACGTCACCCCGCGCGGCGTTGAGGACGAAGCGCTGCGATTCGGTCGTTTCGCTCACCAGTCGGCCGTACGTCGGCGTCCCCGGGATCGGGTCGGAGGGGATCGGCGGCGGCGACAGCGCACGGGTCGCGGCGGCGGTGTCCATGCTTGATCGCAGGGTCTGCTGCTGACGCTCGAGCGTATCGATCCGCTGCCGCATCAGGCTCAACTGGTTCTGGAGCTGAATCTGGAAGTTGCTGAGTGCCTGCTGGATCTGCATCTGGACGGCGGGGTCTTGCGCCGCGCCGATGCCCGCCTGCGCCGACGCTCCGGCGACGAACGATGCCGCCAATGCCCCGACCAGCGCCCCGGCCGCGACCGGAACCCCCTTCGTCATCGTTTCTCGCACACGTACCATGAAACCTCCTGCGTATCGGGGACCGTGCCTGACACGATATGTCGGCGCCGCGTTTCGTGTCAGGGGGAGAAACGACCGTGGTGAAAGACCGTGCGGATCGAAGACGAATT
>CBDUAS010000498.1:0-3391 GCA_965365185.1 uncultured bacterium
AAGACCTTTGAGAGCGGTCAGCGGACACAGTTTGCCGCAGCCGGCGACGTTGACACCGAGGGGCCCGGCAGCCATTCCACGGCCGACGACGGCGGCTACGATGCGCGGTTCTATCGTCGATACCGGGAGGGATTGGTTTGGGGCCTCCAGCACCGGGCCCTGTCCCTCGCGGCGGTGTTCGTCGTGTTCGTGATCGCCATGAACCTCTTCGGGCTGGTGCCGCAGATCTTCTTCCCGCCGAACGAGCGTGCCACGCTAACGGGCGAGCTCTTGCTGCCCACCGGCACGCCGTTTCGGTCGACCGAGGCGCTGGTGAAGGAGTTCGATCGCTTCATCGGTGAGGATCTCGTCGCCGGCGGGGAGAGGGAAGAGGGCATCCTCAACTGGGGTGCGTTCATCGGCCAAGGGGCGCCGCGGTTCATCCTGCCGTATACGCCGGAGAACCCGCGCCCCGAATACGCCACGATGATCATCAACACCACCTCGCGTGCCGAGGTCGACCGCGTCATCCCCGAGCTCGAGGCGTTTGCCAACGAGAACTTCCCCGACCTCAAGGCGGTCTTCATCCCCTTGCAGCTCGGCCCGCCGGCCTGGCCGCCGGTCGAGGTGCGCATCTCCGGAACCGATCCGGCGGCGATCTTCGCCATCGTCGACCAGGTGAAGGAGCAGCTCCGGCGGACGCCGGGAACGAAGAACATCGACGACGACTGGGGGGCACGGACGAAGAAGCTCCGCGTCGATGTGGACCAACCGCGGGCTCTCCGCGCCGGCGTCTCGAGCCAGGACATTGCAGTGTCGCTGCAGAGTTTCCTCACCGGGTTCGACACGACGGAGTTCCGCGAGGGCGACAAGATCATCCCGGTGACTCTGCGGTCCGTCGAGACCCAGCGCAACGACATCAACCGCATCGAGTCGCTCAACGTCTACTCACAGAGCACGGGGCAGTCGGTACCGCTGGCACAGGTAGCGGACGTGCGCGTGGAGTGGCAGCCGGCGCTGATTCATCGCCGCGATCGGCTCAAGACGGGGACGGTCGAATCCGCGCTGCAGCCCGGGTATACTGCCGCCGACATAAACGCCGCGATCACCCCTTGGCTGCGGGAAGCCGAGCAGAGCTGGCCCCGCGGCTACTCCTGGTCGCTCGGGGGTGCCGAGGCGGAGTCGGAGAAGGGAAACGCATCGATCGCCGCGAAGCTGCCGATCGCGGTGATGATCATCATCCTGTTGCTCGTGGCCCAGTTCAACTCGATTCGCCGGCCACTGATCATCCTGGTGACCATTCCTCTGGCACTCATCGGCGTGGTGATCGGTCTGCTGGCCTTCGATCTGTACTTCGGCTTCATGACGTTGCTCGGGGTCATCTCGCTGGCGGGCATCGTCATCAACAACGCCATCGTGCTGCTCGACCGCATCAACATCGAGATCACGGAGAACGGCCGTTCGGATGATCGCGCCATCGTCGAGGCGGCGCAGCGCCGCCTGCGACCGATCCTGTTGACGACCTGCACGACGATCGGTGGCCTCTTGCCCCTGTACCTCGGTGGCGGCGCCATGTGGGAACCGATGGCGATGACCATCATGGCCGGTCTGGCGTTTGCCACGGTGCTGACCTTGGGTGTCGTGCCGATCCTCTATTCGGTATTGTTCGGCGTCAGCTTCAAGGGTTTCGAATACTGATGTGCCCACGAAGCCGCCGGGTCACCCGGCCGGCGGTCCAACGGAGACCACTCGCCCGCGAGCCGCGGGCCCAGCCACGGAGCCTGCTACGTGAGCCCCATCGAGCTTCGTATCCAGCGTTTGCCACACGCCGAGGGACTCGAGCTGCCTGCCTACCAGACCGCCGGCTCTTCCGGCATGGATCTGCGAGCCGCCGTCGAGGAATCGATCGATATCGGGAGTGCTGAGGGCGCCGTCATTCCCACGGGCTTGAAGATGGAGATCCCCGAAGGGTACGAGGGTCAGGTGCGCACGCGATCCGGCCTGGCTGCGAGCCATGGGCTCGCCGTGCTCAACTCGCCGGGAACGGTCGACGCTGATTATCGCGGTGAGGTAAAGGTGATCCTCATCAACATGGGATCCGATACCGTGACCATCGACCGCGGCGACCGCATAGCCCAGCTCGTAGTGGCGCCGGTGACGCGTGTGGTCATCAGCGAGGTCGATGCGGTGGACGAGACCGCGCGAGGAGAGGGCGGCCTGGGCTCGACGGGCACGGAATGAAAGCGGTCGCGCGTCGCGCCGGCCGATTCCCGTCGTAGGTGCCGGCAGGCGTGTCGCCTTGGGTTCGTTCCGTCGCCGCGGCTCCGACCGGTGGTTTCGACTCAGTCCTGCCGGAGGGCCACGGCGGGATCGATTGCGGCCGCGTGGCGCGCCGGTACCATGGCCGCGACGAGGGCCGCGGCAACGACCACGAGGATGGCAACGGCGAACACCGCGGGGTCGTGGGTGCTGACGCCGAACACGAGCGTTTCCAGCGCCCGCAGCGCCCACCACGCTGCCAGAGTCCCGGCAGCGATTCCCAGCCCGGTTACGGTGCCGGCGCCGCGCAGCACAAGCCGATAGAGGTCCGTACCTTGCGCCCCGAGAGCCTTGCGGATGCCGAGCTCTCTCCGGTGCGTTGCGACGGCGAACGAGAGGACTCCGTACAGACCGACCGCGGCAAGCGTGAGCGCGGTACCACCGAAGAAGTTCAACAACCACATCGACACGCGCTGCTTGGCCAGTGCCTGCGATAGCCGCTCCTCCATCGAGCGGACGTTGTACACGGGCGTCTCGGGATCGATGCCGCGGACAATGCGAACGACCGCGGGCGCCAGTGCCGTGGGATCGGTTCGAGCGGCAGCGGAAACCGGCCGGTCACCTTCCGTTCTGCCGAGCCGAACCACGCCGAACAACGCCCGCGACGCCGAGGCGGCGTGGGGCATGAACACCGCCGGCCGCGTGTCGGCATCGAGGCCGTAGTGGCGGACCGTTTCGGCCACGCCCACGATGGTGATGCGCTCGGTGAAGTCATTGCCGATCCATTTGCCGACCGCCTCCTCCACAGGCCAGAATCGCTCGGCGAAGTCGCGATTCACGACCGCCACTTGGGGCTCGCCGTCGTCGCCTTCGTTGAAGGCTCGCCCGGCCACGATGTCGACCTCCATGGCTTCGAAGTAGCCGGGCGTGGCGACCATGACGTCGGCGACGATTCGAGCGTCGGGGTTGTCCTCGTTGAAGCCCTCGACGATGTAGTCGGTCCAGGCCAGGCCCCGGGTAAGCGGCAGCATCGACGTTCCGCCCGCCGCCGTCACGCCTGGAAGCGCCGCCAGCTCGTCGAACAAGCGGCGGTGAAACAGCACGCGCGCCGCGCGGTCGCTGTAGCGCGCGCCGACGAGCGGTACGCGGAACG
>CBDUAS010000499.1:0-3385 GCA_965365185.1 uncultured bacterium
GCTGAATATCCTTTCCGAAGATTTTACCAAAAGAAAAAAAGACATGGAAAAAATGGAAGAACGCCTGCACGCGCTTCTTTCCAAGCCGGATACAAGAAAAAAACTGGCAATGCTCCTGGAAGACGACAACCTCTCGGTGCGGCTGACGGCCGCGCGGGTGATGGCGAGCATTCCGCGGCAACAGTTGGAGCCCGACCAGCGTACGGTCGTGGCGGCGGCGGTCGAGGAATACCGTGCAGCACAGCGCTTCAACGCCGACCGCGCCCAGGCACACCTCAACCTCGGCTGGTTGGCGCTGCAGGAGGGGGACCTGGTCGAGGCCGAGCGAGCGTACGAGACGGCCCTGCGACTCGAGCCGCAGTTCGTGCCGACGCTCATCAACCTCGCCGACCTCTATCGACTGACGGGGCGCGATGCCGAGGGCGAGGAGGTGCTGCGGCGCGCGATCGAGATCGCGCCCGACAGCGGCGACGCTCACTACGCCCTGGGCCTGCTGCTGGTGCGCGGTGACCGCCTCGACGAGGCCGTTGCGGCGCTCCGTCGCGCCAGTCGGCGGACGCCGAGCAATCCCCACTATCTGTACGTCTACGCGGTCGCCGTGGAAACGACCGGAGATACGCGCGGCGCCCTGGATATCATCGATGCGGGCCTGGAGCGCTTCCCGGCGAACCAGGAGCTGTTGTTCGGCGCAGCGGCATTCAGTCGCGACCTCGGTGACATCGACCGCGCCGTCGCTTACGCCCGCAGGTTGGTCGAGGTCGACCCGGGCGATCCGCAAGCGGCGGCGTTCCTGCGCGAGCTCGAGGGAATAAGGAGATTCGACGGATGAACACGAGACGTTTGATCATTGCAGCAGCCGTGATCCTGTCGACGGCGGCGGGGTGCATGGGAACGGGCGATGTCGGCACCGCAGGCGACGTGCGCTTCACGCCGGCCAGCTTCGCCTGCGAACCGGGTATCGGGATTACCCTGCCGGAAGGTTTTTGCGGCGTCGTGTTTGCCAACAACCTCGGCCGTGCACGACACATCGCGGTGAACGACAACGGCGATGTCTACATTGCCACCCAGGCCGTGCGCCGGCGTCGCGGGGATACCGAGGCGCCGCCGCCGCGGCCGCCGATCCGGGCCCTGCGCGATACCGACGGCGACGGCAAGGCGGATGTCGAAGAGGACTTCGGGGACCAGGCGGGCGGTACCGGTCTCGATATCTACGAGGGCTTCCTGTACTTCTCCACGCCGTCGGCCGTATACCGGTATCGCCTCACCGGCGATCTGTTGCCGGCGGCCGATGCAGAGGTCATCGTCGACGGTTTCCCGCAGCAAGGCCAACACGCTTCCAAGCCGTTCACGTTCGACGGCGACGGGAACATCTACGTCAACGTCGGCGGCCCGTCGAATGCCTGCCAGCAGGAAGCGCGCACGCCCGGGTCGCCCGGCATCGATCCGTGCCCGCAGCGTGACCGGCAGGCGGCGATCTACCGCTTCGGCGCGGCAACGCCGAATCAGACGCAGCAAGAGGATGGCGTTGCCTATGCCGTCGGCATCCGCAACGCCATGGCGCTGGACTGGAACCGCGAAACCGATCAGCTCTACGCACTGCAGCACGGCAGGGACTCGCTGGCCACGCTGTGGCCGGAATATTTCGACGACGAGATGAGCGCCGAGCTTCCTTCCGAGGAGTTCTTGATGGTTGGCGAGGGATCCGACTACGGCTGGCCGTATTGCTACTGGGATCACTTCCAGGACAAGCGCGTGCTGGCTCCCGAGTACGGCGGCGACGGGCAGCAGGTCGGACGCTGTGCGGCCTACGACGCGCCGATCATGGCGTTTCCGGGCCACTGGGCACCCAACGACCTGGTCTTCTACGACGGGGACCAGTTCCCCCCTCGCTACCGGCGGGGTGCGTTCATCGCCTTTCACGGATCGTGGAATCGGGCTCCGTTGCCGCAAGAGGGGTACAACGTGGTGTTCGTGCCCATGCGGGCCGGTGTCCCCGCCGCAGACTACGAGATCTTCGCCGACGGGTTTGCCGGCCCACCGCCGATCCAGATGGGGAACGTGACGGCGCGACCCACAGGCCTGGCAGTCGGCCCCGATGGCAGCCTCTTTATCGCGGACGGGCAGCGCGGCAAGGTCTGGCGCATCGTCTACAACCCCGACAACGCCGCTCCGCGGTAGCAACCACGGTGGTTTGCTCCTCATGTGCGAAGGGGAGCGAGCTCGGGCAGTGAGCTGCTGTCACTGTTTTTCGTCGTCCCGATCGGTAGAATACCGACGCCGGAGATCCCCACCCGACCTGCTCCCGACACAGGAAGACGTCATGCGCACAACGACCCCTGTATCCCTTTGCGCGGCAGTGGTGGGCATCGCGCTGTTTTCGATCAGCTTTGCCTCACCGACGCCCGGTCCCGCCGACGAACGCTACTGGCCGCAGTGGCGCGGCCCGCAGTTCACCGGCGTCGCCCCGCTGGGGAACCCGCCCATCGACTGGTCGGAGGAGCACAACGTCGCCTGGAAGGCCGAGGTTCCCGGCAACGGTTACGCGTCGCCCGTGGTGTGGGGCGACCGTATCTTTCTGCTCACGGCGGTCATGGTCGAGGAAGAGACGCCGGCGCGAGGTCCCGGTGACCGCGCGCTCGGTCCGCCGTCCGGCGACCCCGCCACCGACGATGGATTTCACCGTGATGGCGCTCGATCGCGCCGACGGCAGCGTCGTTTGGAGCAGGGTCGCTCGCCGCGAGTCGCCGCACGAGGGCAAGCAGACCAACAATAGCTGGGCCTCGAGCTCGGCGATCACCGACGGGGAGCACGTATTCGCGTTCTTCGGTTCGCGCGGCCTGTACGCCTACGACATGGACGGCAACCCCGTCTGGGATGCCGACTTCGGCGAGATGCGCATTCGCAACGGCTTCGGCGAGGGTTCCACACCCGTGCTTCACGGCGACAAGCTGGTGGTCGTCTGGGATCACCAGGGTGAGTCGTTCATCGCGGCACTCGACAAACGCAGCGGGCGGGAGATCTGGCGGCAGCCACGGGACGAGCCCGACACCTGGGCGACGCCGCTGGTCGTCGAGACAGCGGGGCAGGCTCAGGTCATCACCGCGGGCCAGAACCGTACCTATGGCTACGAACTGGAGAGCGGCGAGCTGGTCTGGCAGGGGCCGGGCCTGACCGTCAATCCGATCCCGTCGCCGGTCTTTGCCGACGGCGTGGCGTACCTGACCAGCGGCTACCGGGGTGAGGCGCTGCGCGCCGTACGACTGGCCGAGGCGCGGGGCGAGATCGGCGGCTCGCCGGCGATCCTCTGGGAGTACAACAGCGACACGCCGTACGTTCCCTCGCCGCTGCTGTACGACGGCACGCTGTTCTTTCTCAGCAGCAACTC
>CBDUAS010000500.1:0-3381 GCA_965365185.1 uncultured bacterium
CCGCCTCCTCGTGGCGAGCCAAACCGTCGAGCGTGACCGCGCGAAGGACCTGAAGCTGGATGACGCGGCGGGTAACCCCGTGGGTTGCAGCGACACCGATCGCTTCGTCGAGGAAAGCGAGTACCTCCGCCGGCGCCCTCTCATCCGGCTCGCGAAGCCGGGCCCACGCCCAGTTCCAGGAAGGCGTGTACAGCGAGACGTAGGTGAAGTCCGGGGTCTTCGGCGGTCGCGACGGGACGCTGGGCCTGCGCCCGGTGGCAGCGTCGCGGCGCCAGTCGAACGAGGCCTGTAAGGAAACGATGAACGACCCCCCGGCCTCCCGCGCACAAGCGCGCGCCTCGGCCGCGTAGTGCCCGGCACGCTCGAGGTCGCCCCGCGCCTGCGCCACCTGCGTGAGACCGAGAAGAGCCTCGTGGTAGACGGAGAAGTTGGTGTCGAAACGCAGGGATTCGACGGCCCGGTAACGGCTCTCCGCTTCGCCGAGGTCGTTTCGCTCGTACGCCGCCATGCCGAGAAACAGGTTGCCGTGACCGTGGAAATACGTCGGCATCGAGGGGCCTCGCTGATTCTCCAGCAGGCTCAGTGCGGCCTGGCCGCATGATTCCAGCTCGCCCCAGTAGAGATGCGACGCCGTCTTGCCCACCAAGTAGGGCCAAAGCTGAACGTCGCCTTTGGTGCCCGCGCGGTTCACGCCGTCTTCCATGAACTGCAGCGCCTCGGCACGTGATGCCGTAAGCGCCAGGCTGCCGGCCAGGACCATGGCCGCGACCGAGTGAGGGTACCCTCCCGGCTCCGCGGAGCCGATCGCCTGTAGGGCGTGCTCTCGCGCCGCCGCCGGCCGGCCCAAGAAGAACTCCACGTGCGACCGCATCGACTCGAGGTCCGGGTGCATTTGGCGCCACCACCTGTCCCCGGGCTCGCCCTTTGTTTCGCGGCAATTGCCTTCGGCGACCTCGCAGAGGTCCAGCGCGGCTTCGAAATCGAATCCGCGGATCTTGATGTACAGCAAGGCAATGATCAGGGGCAGCCGATCGCGCTCGGCGCCGGCGGGGAACAGGGCGAGCCAGCGCGCCAGCGTCCGGCGCGACATATCACCGTGGACAACCGCACGGAGGTTTTGCGCCACCACGTCCGCCGCTTCATCGACCTCGCCGGCGGCCAGGAAGAGCTGGATACCCTCCTCGATCAAGCCTTCCTGTGCGAACCACCGGCCGGCGCGGCGGCAGATCTTTTCACGGGGGAGGGGCGATTCGACATCGTCGAAATGGTCCAGCAGTAGTTGCCGGAACAGGTGATGGTATCGGTACCAGTCGCCCGAATGATCGAGAGGAAAGAGGAACATGTTGGTGCGGTGCACGTGCTGCAACAGCTCTCGGGCGTTCGGCCGCGACGGCCGATCCGCGACCAGATGGTCACACAGGGCGTGGCTGAACCGTTCCAGGGGTGCGGTGATCGCCAGGAAATCCCGCACCTCCGGCGGCTGCGTTGCGAGTGCTTGCTCCACGAGGTAGTCCGCCACGAGCTGTTCGGTACCGGAGAAGGCGCGGACTCGCGCGTCTGTGTCCTCGGCGCCGACCAGCGAAAGCTGCGCCAGCATCAATCCGGCGATCCACCCCTCGGTCTTTTCGTGGATGGTCTCGATCGCGCTCTCGCTGAGACAGACACCCTCGGCCGTTTCAAAGAACGCTCGCGTCTCCTGCAGCGTGAAACGCAGGTCCGCACCGCGCAGCTCGCGCACCCAGCGCCGGCTGAGCCAGAGGCTGACCGGTAGCGGGGGGTCGACGCGACTGAGGACGACCAGATGCAGCGTCTCCGGAAGCTTGGGTACCAGCGACCGCAACAACTCGTGCACCGCATCGTCGCGGATGACGTGGTAGTCGTCGAAAACGAGGATCGCCGGTTCTCCCAGCTCTTCCATTTCCCCGGCGATGGTCTCGGCGAGGTAGGCCGCGTCCGGGAGGCTCTCCGCCGAGAGCAAGCGCTCGGTTCGGGTCAGGGCATCGGGTCTGATCTCGCGCAGAGCGGCAATGACGTAGCGGGTGAACCGTTCAAGATCATCGTCGAGCGGGTCGAGCGAGAGCCACGCCGACGGGCCAGCGGACGATTCCCCCAACCACTGGGCGACGAGCGTCGACTTGCCGTATCCCGCTGGCGCGGAGACCACGGTGAGGCGGCCACGCAGACCGTCGTCGAGACGCGCGAGCAATGCGCGCCGAGTGATCAAGCCGGAGCGGGCTCGAGGCCGCTCGAGTTTGGATCGCACGATCGAGCGCACGTCGGGAATGGCCCCGTCGGAGGCGCCCGCTCGACCGTTCATGGACGGTCGCGAGGGGGTCGCCATGTGAGTCTGGTTCCTGGGACTTGATGGTAGGAAACGCGCTTCTGGGTGCGGCGGAAACTGCCGTCAAACCGTCGCATGCGCGCTGGCAAACCTCAACTGCAGGTCACAGCGAGAAATACTCGCGGCGGCCACCGGATCCTCGACGCGTTCATCAAATCGTCCTCATCATGCCTGAGGATGCTGCGGCTCGCCTCAGGCTCGGTCGCTCCCGGTGAGTGTTCGCAGGAGCATTCGTCAGTCGACCAGGACATCGTAAGATACGACGCGCCACTCTCGGCTTTCCCGCGCCCACAGGAGCATGAGGGTCGGCATGTGTTCGCCCCCCGCGGCGAGGCGGAAGAGCACGGCGTAGTAGGCGCCGTACTCGGCCTGCCCCGGGCGCTGTAGCGGCTGGAGCCCCACCGCGCGGTTGGTGCACTCGAATGCGGTAGCGAGGTGGGTCGGCACCGCAACTACCGTGTAGGCGACGCCGTTATCGTGCGGCATCCGGCGAAGCTCGGGGTTCCAGGGCTCGCTGGCGCGTATCGCGCCGGCGAGCGTTCCGGCCGGAGCAACGGCCTCGGCCACCCGATCGAACGCCGCGCGCAGCCGTCGCCGTGCCTCGCGCTGTGAGCCCGACGGCTCGGTTTCGCTGTGCAGCAGGTCGACACAGGCATAGCAGCGCGGAGCGACCATGCGGTCGAGATGCTCCGTGGAGCCCTCGACCATCCACTGGCTGAGAAACCCGTCGACGACGGCGAGGAGCTCCTCGTCGGGCTCGGCCGTGGGCAGCTCCGCGGCCGCGGGCTCCGGCGCAGCGAGAGCAAGCGTGGTGGCGGCGTCGAGCGCGACGTTCACGTGATAGGCCACGATCTTCCAGTAATCACCTTGTTGCTGCCAGACGAAAAAGAGATCCACTGACTCTCCCGATGGCGCCGTGATGCGAACCGAGGAGGCATGGCCGGTTTCCCGGCCGACCATCCGCCCCGGCGGGTCGTCGGGCGTGCGACAGGGCAGCGTGGCGAGCGCGTCGGCCGGTACGGTGACCAGCGCGAACAGAT
>CBDUAS010000501.1:0-3375 GCA_965365185.1 uncultured bacterium
CTTCATGTCGGACGCCTACTACGGCTACTACACGTTCGATCGCGCCCGCACCAACGTGCAGGCCAACCTCTCGTACTTCGCCGAGGAGTTCGCCGGCGATCACTCGTTCCGCGTCGGCGCCGAATGGGAGCGCCTGCTCACCGACGATTTCGCCGAATTCGGTCCCAACGAGCAGGGCGAGAACTGGATTTACTATCCCTACTTCGGCGAACCCTACCTGGGCTACCAGCGTGATCCGGATCAGGAGCGCAACACCAGCCTGATCAACGCCTTCACCCTCTACGCCCAGGACGACTGGACGATCGCCAACCGGCTGACGCTCAACCTCGGCCTGCGCTACGACCACTGGGACGTGGGCTGGATCGGCTCGACGCGCCCCGACGCGCCCACGTTCAACGACCTGTCGCCCAGGCTGGGTGCGAACTTCGACGTGCTCGGTGACGGGCGGACGGCGGCGTACTTCTCCTGGGGCCGTTATTACGAGGAGGTGCACGGCACCATCTTCGACAACTTCGACCCGAACAAGGCGGCCGATGTCGGCTTCGAATGGGACGGCTCGCAGTTTGTCGAGTTCGGCCGTTTCGGGGCGATCGACAGCCTGGCGATCGCCGCGGACCTGACCAACCAGTGGAGCAACCAGCTCACCGTCGGGGTCGATCAGCAGGTGATGGATGACGTCTCGGTGAGCGCACGCTACATCCGCAAGTATGACAGCGATGTGATGGGCGGCGCCGACACCGGCTCGACGTTCGTGCCGATCCAGCTAGAGGCCTCCAACGGCGAGCTCATCGATATGTGGGCGGCCGACCCGCGGGACGAGTTCATCACCTTGGTGAACAACCCGAACAGCTTCTACGTCGGCGACGTCTTCCGCGAGTACAACGGCTTCCAGGTCAAGGTGATCAAGCGGTACACCGACAACTGGACGATCCAGAGCTCGTACATTTTCCAGAAAGCCGAGGGCAACGTCACCAACACCGGCACCGGGGTGAACGGCTCGACGTCCGCGTTCCGTACGCCGAACCGCTTCGTCAACGCCCCCGGCGAGCTCCCCAACTCGCGCCGGCACGTGTTCAAGCTCAACGGCTCATATCTGGCGCCCGATCCGATCGGCGTGCTGATCGGCGTGCGCTTCGACCTCGCGAGCGGCAACACGGAGAGCATCTACGAGCGCTTCTCCCGCGGCGACACGGGCGGTCTGGCAACGGGAGATCGCACGGTGCCGATCGAGCAGCTCGGGTCGCGGCGTCTGGAGACCATACGGAACCTCGACCTCCGCCTGGAGAAGAGGTTCGGGTTGCTCGGGGCCTGGGGTGACATCGGCATCGTCTTCGATGTCTTCAACCTCACCAACGAGAACACCATTGTCGACATCTTCAACCGCGTGCCGGACTTCGGCCAAGCTCAGGCCATCGTCAATCCGCGAACGTATCGGATCGGCGCCCGCTGGTTGTTCTGACCGGAGAAAGGAGAGGATCATGAAGAGAGCACTTACGTTGGTGATCGTCGCCAGCCTTCTGACATCTCCTGCTCTGGCGTACGCCGGGCCGAACGATCCGGACAAACCCGCGCCGGTCAATCTCACCGTGGCCGCAAAGGAAGCGGCCAAGGAAGTGGTCTTGACCGACATGGGTGCCGGCGCCATCAAGGAGAGCGCTCCACCCCAGGAAGGCGGCATCGCCCAGGGCAAGTTCTGGACCGGGATCGGGATGATCGCGCTGGGCGCCGGCCTGATCTGGAAGGGCGCTGATCTGTACACGGACGAACCGGACCCGTTCGGCCGCAAGAAGAACGCGGACGCTTACCTCGCCATCGGCGTGGGCAGCGTGATTACGTTCTTCGGCGTCATGGCGACGCGAGGAGGTCTGGCAGGGCGCGGTTTCAACGAATAGGAGCACGTCCTCGAGATCGGGCGGCCGGGGCGTTCGCGCCCCGGCCGCTCTTTTTCTTGCTCGTGGTGGCGCCACCGCATCCTGCGACGCACAATGATCCTGTGATCAATCCTCGGCTGTTGACGTCGTTCATCGCGGTGGCAGCGGTCTCGCTGGCCGGCGGAGAGTTCGCCGTGGGGTCCACGGGCGAACCGGTCGCCCGAGCGGAGACCGCTCTGGCAGCAGTCTCGGCTGCAGGCAAACACCCGGGCGTGGCCGGCGTCCCACAGACCCAGCAGGCCGCCGCCGAGGCGCCGCCGCCGGCCCCGCTCTCCGAAGAGCATCGCCGTTGGCTCGAGGAAGACGTCGTGTACATCATCTCGCCGCGAGAGGAGCAGGTCTTCGAGCTGCTCGCGTCCGACGAGGAGCGCGACCTGTTCATCGAGGCGTTCTGGCGGTCGCGGGATCCGACACCCGGAACGGTCAGGAACGAGGCGCGCGAGGAGCACCAGCGACGCGTGGAGTACGCCAATCGGAACCTCGGCCGCGAGACCCCGCGCCCGGGCTGGCAGACCGACCGTGGGCGCACCTACATCCAGCTCGGGGAACCGCGCGACATCGGCCGGCACTACGACCCCAAAGGGTTCTGGCCGATGGAGCTTTGGTCCTACGACTCCAACACCCGGGCATCGGGCCTTCCTCCGTTCTTCTACGTGCTCTTCTATCGCCCGGAGATGAGCGGCGAGTACAAGCTCTACGACCCGTTCACCGATGGGCCGTCGCGGCTGGCAAAGAGCATTTCGCTGCAGATGGCGGACACGCGGCAGATCATCCGCACGTTGATTCAAAACGCCGGGTACGAAGTCGCCCACGCGGCCCTCAGCCTCAACCGCTCGGAGCGACCGGACTTCACCCGGGCGCAGCCGTCGATGGGCAACGAGATCATCCTGGCCAGCATCGGGGAATCGCCGTTCAAGGGACTCGACACCTCGTACACGGAGGTGTTCCTGACACACCGCGGCGATGTCGAGGCGAGCGTGCTGTTCGCCTCGATGCCGGTGGACATGGCGGCCATGGCGTTCTGGGATCGGCGCGGGCTGCCGTATCTGCACTACGCGGTGCAGATCCCGCCCGAGCGCGTCATGATCGCCGAGTACGACGACGACTACTACTTGAGCCTCGGTGTCAGTGCCGAGATCTCCGACCTCCGCGGTAATGGGGTGGAGGAGGGTGGCGACTCGCTCGAGGAACACTTCGACGGGCGGCAAGCGCAGGCGGTGATTCGCTCGCCGCTTGCCTTCTTCGATCGCATGGCGTTGGTTCCGGGCGTCTACGACCTCAGCGTCGAGGTCGTCAATCGCGTCAGTGACGAGGGGGCATTGTCGCGCTCGCGGCTGAGCGTGGCATCGGCGCAGTCCGATGAAGCGGTGCTCAGCGATGTGCTCGTGGCCGGGGCCGCACGGCGGGTCGATCGCCCGGTAGAGCGGGCCTTCCAGTTCGACGA
>CBDUAS010000502.1:0-3367 GCA_965365185.1 uncultured bacterium
CTCGCCCATGCCATCGCCATCACCGTGCCGGCTCGTGCTTCTCTTGCCTCGGCTGTCGCCATCACCGTGCCGGTTCGTGTTGTCGCCGCAAGCGCCGGGAGCGACGCCATCGGTGCACCGACAGCAGCCCCACGACCACGCGAACCACGGCGAGCACGGGCACGAGCAGGGAAATCACGCTCATCGCCAGCGAGCCCGTTGCCTCGACGCTCGAGACCACCGGATTGCCGATGCCGCCGGTTCCCAACAGCGACGCCTGCCGGGCCCCGACCGTGGCGACCTGCACGGCGCCGGCGATCGTTCCACCGGCGATCGCCGCCAGGGTCCACTTGAAGTAGGGGTCCATTCCGGTGACCACCGAGGCACTGGCGACGATGCCGGCCACCACCGCCATCGGCGTGGCCACGGCGTCGAGCAGGTTGTCGAGCCCGGGAATGTAGTAGGCGCCGAGTTCCAGCGCCGTGGCGACCAGCAAGGTGATCAGCGCCGGCGTGCCGGCGATCCACTCGAACTCCGCTCCCAGCGTCATGTACCCGGCGCGCGCCGCCAGGTTCATGACCAGGAACGGTACGAAGATGCGAAACCCGCAGGCGGCGGCGAGGCCTAGGCCGAGGCAGATGCTGAGCAACGTGTCCATGGTTCTTTCCAGCCTGAAGCGATGCGAGGGAGACCAGCGGGCGGCCGGCCACCGGCTGGCGAAGCCGCGATCTTCCCACGAGATCATCGAGTGTTCGCGGTAGACTGTGCCACGGTCCGCTTCCCGGTGGGCAGCGGCGGATCGAGGTCCGTCGTTGTCGGACTGTGCGAGTCCTTCGTCGCCGGAGCCCCTCGTTCGGCCCCGTTCCCGCGGGCCCACCCCTCGAGGCCGGAAGGTCGGCGGCGGCGACCGAGGAAGAAGAGGTCGATGGAGTCTCTGCTGCAGGACATCAGGTTCGGCAGCAAGCTGCTGTGGAAGGACAAGGGCTTCGCCGCCACGGCCATCGTCACCCTGGCGCTGTGTATCGGTGCCAATACCGCCATCTTCTCCGTCGTCAACGCCGTGCTGCTGCGCTCGCTGCCCTTCGATGAGGCCGAGCGCATCGTGCTGATCTACAACAGCTACCCGGGCGCCGGAGCGCCGCGCGCCGGGGCGGCCGCGCCGGACTACTTCGATCGCCTGCAGCAGACGGACGCCTTCGAGGAGATCGCCATGTACGCGCCGGCGAGCGTCAGCCTCGGGGAGCAGGGCACCCCCCAGCAGGTCGCGGCGCTCGACGTGACGCCGTCGTTCTTCCGCTTGCTGCGGGTGGAGCCGGAGCTCGGGCAGCTCTTCGAGGAGGCCGACGCGCTCGTCGGCAACAACCAGGTGGCCATCCTCAGTCACGCGGCCTGGAACCAGTACTTCGGCGGCCGCGACATCATCGGCACCGACGTGCGGCTTGACGGCGTGCCGCACACCGTCGTCGGCGTGATGCCGCGGGATTTCTACTTCGGAAGCCGCGAGGTCCGCGTCTACCGGCCCATCGCGTTCACGCTACGGCAGCGCGAGGCGCGCCACGCCAACAACTGGCAACAGATCGGCCGACTGCGCGAAGGCGTCAGCATCGAGATGGCGCGGCAGCAGATCCGCGCTGTCAACGCCGCCAACATGGAGATCTTCCCGGGTCTCGCCGTAGCGCTGCAAAACGCCGGGTTCGTCACCCGCGTGGTGTACTTCCAGGACGACATGGTGCGCGACGTGCGCTCGACCCTCTACCTGCTGTGGGGAGGCGTATTGTTCGTGCTCTTGATCGGCTGCGGCAACGTCGCCAACCTGGTGATGGTGCGGGCCACGCTGCGCCGCCGCGAGCTGGCGACGCGGCTGGCGTTCGGCGCCGGTCGGGCACGGGTAGCGCGTCAGCTTCTGACCGAGAGCGTCGTGCTCACGACGGTGGGTGGCTCCGCTGGCTTGCTGATCGGCTACTGGGGGATGAGCCTTCTCGAGACGCTCGGCATCGACCGCCTGCCGCGAGCCCACGAGATCGCCATGGACTCCACGGTGATCGGGGCTACGCTGGGGCTGGCGCTGGTCGTCGGCTTCGTCATCGGCATCATCCCGGTGACCGGCGCGCTACGCACCGATATCGGGTCGGTGTTCCACGAGGACGGCATCACCGGAACGGCCTCCAGGGCGGCGCTGCTGGCGCGCCGGGTGCTGGTGACCGCGCAGGTGGCTCTGGCCTTGGTGCTGCTGCTTGGCGCCGGCCTGATGTTGGCGAGCTTCCGCGAGATCCTCGACCTCGATCTGGGGTACGACACCGACGGCGTTCTCACCGGCCAGGTGGCGTTGAGCGAAGCCCGGTACCGGGACGACGCCGAGATGCGGGCGTTCGTCGAGGCGGCCCTCTCGCGAGCCCGCGCCCTTCCCGGCGTCGCGTTCGCCGGTGCGACGTCGGTGTTCCCGCTCAGCGGTGAGTACGCCGACGGCATCGTGCTGGCGGAGGGCTACGTCATGCAGCCGGGCGAATCGTTGATCTCGCCCTCCCAGGTGCGGGTGACGCCGGGTTACTTCGAGGCCATGGGCATCGAGCTCATTCAGGGCCGCTTTTTCGACGACACCGACGCGCCCGGTGTCTACCGCGCCGTGATCGTTGATCGCCGGCTTGCCGAGAAGTTCTGGCCCGACGTCAATCCGCTCGGAAAGCGGCTCTTCTATCCCACCGATCCCGACGACGTCACCGCCATCACCGAGCAGACCGTATTCCTCAACGTCGTCGGCGTGGTCGAGAACATCGCCCTGCGCGACGTCGTACGCGAGGACGGCGGCGACGTGGGGACCTACTATCTGCCCTACGCGCAGACCCCGGCGCGGTCCGTTACGGTCGCGCTGAAAACGACGGGAGACCCGGCCGTACTTGCCAATCCGGTTCGCGCCGCGCTGTCGCAGGTCGATCCGGGGCTGCCCTTTTTCAACGTTCGTTCGATGAATGACCGACTGGCCGATGCCCTCGGGCCACGCCGTACGCCGGTGGTGCTGGCGATGGGCTTCGCCGGCGTGGCGCTGTTTCTTGCGGCCGTCGGCGTGTACGGCGTGCTCGCCTACCTGGTCTCTACACGCACGCGCGAGATCGGCATCCGATTGGCGTTGGGCAGCGGTGCTCCGCAGGTGTTTCGCCTGGTGCTGCGCGAGGGACTGGCGATCGTCGGGGCCGGTGTGGCGATCGGACTCATCGGTTCCTGGGCGCTGCGCGCCACGGTGCAGAGCCAGCTTTACGGCGTCGAGCCGCTCGATGTGACGGTTTGGCTGGCGGTTGCCGGGCTCCTGACGCTGGTGGCGGTGGCGGCCTGCGTCGTGCCCGCGCGTCGGGCCACGAGGGTGGACCCGATGGTCGCCCTACGGCAGGAATGA
>CBDUAS010000503.1:0-3363 GCA_965365185.1 uncultured bacterium
GAGACGCCGTCGGATTCCCAGAGGATTTGCTGATCGCCGCGGACGCCGCGGTTGATCACGCCCTCGATGATGTCGGCGCCCTTCGAGCCGATGAAGCGGATGAGCCCGGCAGTGTTCTCCACCCCCTGGGACTCCAGCACTCCGCCGGTGATGCGCAGCGAGAATTTGAAGTCGGTGCCATCCTCGGCGACGATGTCGAAGCTGCACCGCGCCTGCTCGAACGATCCGTCGTCGGATGTCTGCCACACGGGATCGCCAGTGCGAATGCGGAAGGTCTCCTGAGATTCGCCGTCGACGAAAAGCCAGCTGTACTTGGCGACCACGTGTGTTCTCCCCTGGGATGCACCGACCACGTCAGGACGCAGCACGCACCATGCGTACCAGCTCCCGGTAGGACGGGCGTTTGCCGTGGAAGAGGATTGTAGCGCGGAAAACTTTTGCTGCACCCCAAATCGTCAGCGCCGAGGCAGCGACGAGTAGCAGGATGCCGAGCCACACCTCCCACAAGGGAGGTTCCGACACGTTCACCCGCGCGAACATGGTCAGCGGCGTGAAGAAGGGGAAGAAGCTCAACACCTGGGAAGCGAACGAGTTGGGGTTCGTCATGATGTACAGCGTCGACATGAACGCCAAGATCACCGGCATGACGGCCGGAAACATCGCCTGCTGCATCTCCTGGATGTTGTCGCACGTTGCTCCAACGGCGGCGAATACGGTGGCGTACATCAGGTAGCCGAGAAAGAAGAACACGGAGAAGTACGCCAGGGTGCGCACATCGAGCACGTTGGCGAGATCGAACTCCGCCAGTGCCGCTCCCATGGCCAGTCCCGGAAGGATGCCCAGGATGACCACCGCCACCATTGCCAGCCAGACGCCGAGCTGCGTCAGGCCGGTTCCCAAAACGCCCAAGACCTTGCCGAGCATGTACTCCGTGGCCGTGACGGCACCGATGACCAGCTCGACGAGGCGCGAGTTCTTCTCCTCCACGATCGCCATCGCCATTTGCTGCCCGTGCATCAGTACCGTGATGTAAAGCAGCATGCCGAGGATCATCGTGCTGATGTAGGCAACGAGGAATCCGCCGCGCTCCTCGCCGGTCGAAGAGACGGTGATGGTCTCCAGGTCGGCGCGCTGAACGGCGCGAATTCGTTGCAGATCAGCGCCGTCGAACCAGTTCTCCAAGATCGTCGTTTCGACTGCCCCCTCGAGCGTCTCGGCGATGATCAGGTTGCCGGTCTCGCGCGCGTAATACTGCCCCCGCGCCAGGGTGTCGGGATCGGATCGCAGGACGATGTAACCGTCGAGCTCGTCGCCGCGCACCGCTTCGGAGTAGTCCTGTCGCACCGTCTCGATCTCCGACTCGCTCACGGTCCGGGTCGGCTGCATCCGGAACGGCAGGCTGCGGGTGTCGGCGAGCCGCGTCGCCAGGGCGTCGCCGATGCCTGTGCCGACGTCGATGACGGTGATACGGATCTCGTCGACGTCGGCGCGCGTCATGGCGGGAAACACCACCGCGTAGATCGCCATGATGGCCGGAACCATCAGCGTCGTGACGATGAATCCCTTGCTGCGCACCCGGGCGATGTATTCGCGACGCGCAATGCTGATGACCTTCGCCGCCTTCATTGCACCACCTCCACGCTGTCGCCGCCGTCATCGGCCTCCGGCACGTAGCCGACCTTGTCGAGAAAGATGTCCTCCACGGAAGGCTCGGCGAGCTCGAACGACCGGACCTTGACCCGATCGACGAGCTGGCGCAGCACTTCCTGGGAGCCGTCCACGTCCTGCAGCAGCAGGCTTGCCGTGCGGCCGGAGTCGCGCACTTCACGCACCCCCTCGAGGCCCTCGAGGGAGTGCGCCGGACCGTCGTACTCCAGCTTGACGGTGCTCTCCCCGTACGAAGCCTTGATCTCGCTGAGGGCGCCGGCAAGCACCGAGCGGCCCTCGTGAATCAGGCAGATCGATTCGCACATTTGTTCGACCTGGTCCATCCGGTGGGTCGACAGAACCACCGTGGTGCCGCGGTTGCGCTGCTCGAGAATGAGCTGCTTCAGCAGCCGGGTGTTGATCGGGTCGAGCCCGGTGAAAGGCTCGTCGAGAACGACGAGCTCGGGGTCGTGCAGCACCGCAGCGGCGAACTGGATCTTCTGTTGCATCCCCTTGGAAAGCTCGTTGGTCTCCGCTTTGGCGCGATCGCCCAGGCCGAGACGATCGAGCCAGCGCTCCGCCCGCTTGTTGGCCTCCCGCAGGGGCAGGCCGCGAATGGTGCCGAGGAAGGCGAGCTGCTCTGCCACCCGCATCTTGGGATACAGGCCCCGATCCTCGGGCAAGTAACCCAGCCGATCGCGGACCTCCAGCGGATCGGCGCTGCCGAGCGTCTCCACCGAACCTGCGTCGCGCGCGTAGATCCCCAGGCTCATGCGGATCGTCGTGGTCTTGCCGGAGCCGTTCGGGCCCAGCAGGCCGAAGATCTGCTGTTTGCCGACCTCCAGGTCGAGGGCGTCGACGGCACGCTTGTCGCCGAAGCTCTTGGTCAGGCCGCTGCATCTGAGTGCTGCTTGTTCCGTCATGCGAACCTCATTTCGGCGCCCCGGCCCCGCCGGAGCGAGCGCGAGTCGAGCGAGTGAGCGCGAACGACACGTTGCCCGCATTCTATTGGTCCGCCGCGCCCGGGAAAATGCGCCCCCGACAGGTGGCGAATCCGGCGGCTGAGCGGCTGTCGCCGGGAAACCAGCGGCGCTGAGCCGCCGCGCCGCGTTCGGCGTGAGGGTCGCACCTTGCGGTTGGTCAGCGCCGCACTTACGCTCTTGAAGTCCCGCTACGGCGCTCCCCGGCTCCTTTCTCATCGATCCCTCGGGACCCCGCGAAAGTCTTTCGTCATGAACTCTGAAAGCTCGACGCCGTCGGGCCCGCCGCCGGTACAATCGCCTTTCGTCTATGCGCTCTACGGCGCTCTCGCCTGCCTGGTGTTGATGATCGCCGGGATGTACCTGTTCTGGCCGGCCGGCGGTGCCCCGACCGACGGCGCCGGCGGTGGGCCGCCCGGTGGGGGATTCGGGTTCGGGCCGTCGCCGGTCGAGGTGGCGCTGGCTATCGAGATGATGGCGGCGGAGCCGGTCAGTCTCGTTGGCTATGTGGCGCCGGTTCGTGAGGCGGTCGTTGCCGGCGAAGTAGAGGGTCGCGTCGCCGAGCTGCTCGTCGACGAGGGCGACCGAGTTCGTGCCGGCGACCTGCTCCTGCGGCTCGATACCACCACGACCGAGCTCGACTTGGCCGCATCGGTGGCGAGTCGCGCCGAAGCCCAGGCCCGCCTGGTGAGTTTCGAATCCGAGGTGCGGCGGATCAGCGATCTGCGCGATCGCG
>CBDUAS010000504.1:0-3353 GCA_965365185.1 uncultured bacterium
TTCTATGCCAATCATCAGGCCCAGGTTGCGGATAACGAAGACCTCGAGCCGCGCCGCCAGATCGAGCTGCCAGCCGCTGAGGTCGTCGATGGTGATGCGCGGAAACCCGCTGAGCTCCACGTAGCCGCGGACCGGCCCCTTCGGGTAGATCAGCAGGTTGCCGCCGAAAACCGGGAACGGCTGGTCGAGGGCAACGCTGACCCGGCCGAGGTCGGCACGAACCTCGGCAAAGGTGTCGAACCAGCCGACGCCGGCGAGCACGCCGAACTCGACCTCGGGGCGGGCAACGAACAGGAAGTTGTAGTAACCGTGAAACTCGCGCAGCGTTACGGTCGACCGTGCCTGGATCACCAGATTCGTAAACGGAGGAATATTGCCGACTTCGATCCTCCTCTCGGCCGTATTCTCGAGCCGGGACAGCTCGACGATGAAGCGATGCCTCCGGCCGGCGCCCACGTTTCCCTCCAGAATCCATCCGGTGTCGGGCTCGGTCAGCCCCAACGTTTCGGCGAAGTCGATTCCTTCGCCGAAACCGGGAAGCCGCGAAAGGGCGCGGAAATCGATCGTTCCGCTGGGCTTGCCGCGCCAGAAGAAGCCGGATACGCGCAGCCGATCGAACCGCGGCCCGGACGGCACCAGGATCTGCTGCGCATCCGCCGGCAGCGCGGCCGCCAGCGAAATCAGGACGGCGAACGCACAAACCAACGTCCGCTTACGGCATCTGCGGGTACTCCAATCATTGCGCTCGTGCAATCTCGGCTCCCAGCGTTCGGTGACGGCCCCCTGCATCCGAGAGGACGTACCTCTCGGTCACTGCTGTCGAATCTGCTCGCTACGCCACGTTTCCATCTGGTTCAGGATGTTCTCCAGCGTTGCCCGAACCTGCCCCGTCGCGGACAGGTCGCGGAACTGGATCGGACGAAAGTAGACCGGGTCATCCGACTCGAAGCTGTAGAGCCGCAGATAGCCGTTCATTCGCGGTCTCGGCGTCACCGCGATCTCGTCGGGCGAGATGGTGATGTAGTACTGGCCGAGGTCCGCCGTCGGCACCAGGCCGAACGCACGCGAGTCCGACAACGCCAGCGCCAGCAGGCGCTGCAGGTTCACCAGCTCGGGCTGGATCTCCACCAGCTCTTCCTGCACGCCGGCGGCTTTACCGCGGGTGTTGACCGGGTTTTGCGCCGTGGCCAGCAAGTCGCCAGCGTCGATGCCGGCGACGTAGACGCGCCAGGCTCCGATACGCTCGTCGAAGTCGGCGGGGAGCTCGGACCGACCGCTCAGCCCGCCGAAGATGGCCTGCGGATCTTCGCCCGCGAGGTAGGCGCGGATGCCCTGGTCCCAGGCCAGCTCGTAGTTCTCCGCGTACATGGCGGCATGCGCCGTGAGCATGTGGGCGTTGGCATGCCCGGGATTCAGCGTCGTGCTTTCCAGAAAGGCCTCGATGGCCTCGTCGAATCGGCTCATCAACGCCAGGGCCCGGCCACGCTGGTACCAAGCCTCCCAGAAGCCCTCGTCCTCGGCGATCGCCTTGTCGAACTCGGCCAGGGCGGCCTCGTGCTCGCCTTCATCGAGGAGCTCCTTGCCGCGATCGTTCAGCTCGATGGCGCGCTCCGACTGGGCGTGCGCGGCCACCAACGTGGCGACGGACAACAGAACGAAACTGCACGCCAGCACCCGACCGATGACGGCGCGATACGGCGGCGTGAATCGACGGCCGCTCGGCGGCAGAAACCCGCGGGTTCGTCGGCTCATGATCTGCTCCTTCCATGGGGAGGCGCGGTGTGGGTTGCCGTGACATCCCGAGGATCCTGCGACACACGCGTATATCGTAGTCCATGAAACCATCGGACCCGTGATCTCGTAACCT
Source organism: uncultured bacterium (assembly GCA_965365185.1). Taxonomy (GTDB): domain Bacteria; phylum Acidobacteriota; class UBA890; order UBA890; family UBA890; genus CBDCGW01. The sequence goes on from CBDUAS010000504.1 coordinate 1,868, forward strand.
AGCCAGGTGCAGAAAGGCACGACCGCGACAGCCGCCGAGCCTTTCTGCTCGCGAAACGAAGCAACAAACGAGTCCTGAAAGCGCCCCCCAGGCAGAATGCCGCCCCCGCGTCGACTCGCGCAGGCGGCAGGCTGCACCGGGGCAAGTTTCGACGAGGTGATGCCATGCGCCGTTTCTTCATCGCTTTAGCTCTGGTGGCCGCCGTAGCGGCACCGGTGGCGGCGCAATCGGACGACCGCGTGGTGCGTACGTTGGCGGAGGAATTCCCGCGCGCCGAATACGAAGGCGTTGCATTCGAGCTCAACGTGGGCGAGATCCGGGTCACCGGGGAGCGTACCGACACCATCGCCGCGGAGGTCCGTATCCGTTGCCCGCGCGGCCGCGACCGCGAGAAGTGTGAGGAGCGCGCCCAGGACGTCGAGTTGAGCTCGTACGACAGGCGCGGTCGCCTCTACCTCGAGGTCGAGGGCACCGGGTTGTGGCGCTCCAGAGATGCGACCGTCCAGGTTTTCCTGACCGTGCCCGAAGACATGCCGACGCAGCTCGATATGGGGACGGGCGAGCTCACGGTCGAGAACCTGGCCGCAGATCTCGAGATCGAGATGAGCATTGGTGAGCTGACGCTCAACGACGTGTCCGGCAACGTCGCCATCGACATGGGGATCGGTGAGGTCAACGTGACCATGCCCCAGGACGCCGTCGGCGAAGTGACGCTCGACAACGGCGTGGGCGAGACCGAGTTGCGCCACCTCGACGGTCGCAACGCGGTCGAAGGGATCCTCGGCGGTACCGACGTGCACTGGAACAGTGGCACCGGTCCGAACTCGGTGAAAGTCGACCTCAACGTCGGCGAGATCCTGGTGCGCCTCAGGTAACGGCCGCAAGCCGCGGCCGGGGGGCCGATGCGTCAGCGTCGGTCGTTGATCTCGAGCCGGTAGCGGACAACCTCCCATTCCTCGCTCACCGGGTCGACCCGCACGCCCCAAACGCGATCCTCTGCCGTCTGTTGCCAGTGCAAGTGTACCGGGCGGCGGTTGAGGTACCCCGAGCCCAGGAGCTCCCCCGACGCCTCGTAAACCTGCACCGGGCTCCGCGGATCCTCGGCGGAAACGCGGAAGTTCGGGAAGACGAACAGTCGGCCTCCTCTGTCGACGCGCAGGTGGGCGAGCGGCGGCACGTCTGCATCCCACGGCACCGCAACGACCCAGCGCGGATCGCCGACGGCGTCGAGCGCCACGATGTAGTACTCGGTGCGCATGTGGCCGAACATGGCGACATAGACCTCCCCCTCCTGCGAGACGGCGATCGCAGGCGATGCCCACTGGGGCACCTCGATGTAACGCTGCACCTCCTCACCGTCCTCGAAGCGACCGACGGCGAGCACGTACGGCGTGGAGATGCGGCCCGTGGAGCCATTCGGCTCGGCCAGGATGCCCATCACGATCGAGCCGTCCGGACGACCCTGCACCCATAGCGGCGTGCGCCA
>CBDUAS010000505.1:0-3347 GCA_965365185.1 uncultured bacterium
CCGCCGGCAAGGGCCAGGGCGCAAAGCAAGTTCATGAGCCGGCATGGTCTCATCGCGGAATCCTTTCAGTTCGCGCACTCAATCTACACCCGCCGTGCACCCGTGGTTGCCGCCAATCCGCCTGGCGCGACCACGGCGCCCGCCGAGACTTTCAGATATGGTACGAGCATCAGGCTCGAAGTCGATCCTCCGGCACACCGGTCGATGATCGCAGCGCGGCCCCGAGCACGGGCGCCGCAAACCAGGAGGCTTGAGATGATGCCGTTTGCTGGTCTCGCTCGCCGATGCTCCCACCGGCACCCCGCGGTTGCTTCACTCGCTCTCACGATACTCCTCGCCATGGTCGTGGCCGGCCCCATCCGGGCCCAGGCCTCCGATCCAAGGCTCGTCGAGCCGCGAGTCGACAGCGAGTACACGCGGCTGATACGGGAAACCACCACCGAGCCGTTCTTCATGACGCCACTGGTGGACCATCTGCCGGAATCCGAGGTCCCTACGCCGCTCGATCACTTCGGCAGCATCGCAGGCGCGACCGACGTACTGCACTACCCGGAGGAAATCTACGGCTACATGCGCGCGGTCGCGGCGGCCTCGGACCGCGTCGAGGTGCTGACCATCGGCGAGTCGGAAGAGGGGCGCGAGCATATCCTGGTGATCGTCGCCGATGCCGAGACGCTGACGAACATCGACGACTACAAGGAACGACTGCGGCGCCTGGGCGACCCGCGGAGCCTCGGCGAAGCGGAGGCCCAGGAGCTGATCCGCACCAGCAAGCCGATCTACTGGGCCACCGGCTCGATCCACTCGACCGAGACGGGATCACCCGAGATGCTGATGGAGTTGGTCTACCGGCTGGCGACCGGCGAATCGGAGTTTATCCGCGAGATTCGTGACAACTTGATCTTCATGACGATGCCGGTGACCGAGGTGGACGGCCGGGCAAAGGAAGTCGACGTCGCCATGGCGCCGCGCATCGATCCCGACGGCAACTACCCGACCCGCCTGCTGTACTGGGGCAAGTACGTCGCCCACGACAACAACAGGGACGGCATGTCGCTGTCTCTGCGCCTGTCGCAGATCGCTACGCGCACCTTTCTCGAGTATCAGCCGACAGTCTTTCACGACCTGCACGAGTCCGCCTCGCACCTGTACGTTTCGACCGGTAGGGGGCCGTACAACGCCTGGATCGACCCGATCGTCATCAGCGAGTGGAACAACCTGGCACACAAGGAAGTCAAGGACATGACCGGCTTCGGCGTGCCCGGCGTGTACACCCACGATTTCTACGACGGTTGGGCGCCCAACTACATGTTCTGGGTAGCGCACCTGCACAACTCGATCGGTCGCTTCTACGAGACCCAGGGTTCGGGCAACGCGTCCACCCGCATCCTCCGCACCAACGTCGACCGGAGCTGGAGCCGCCCGAACACACCGCTGCGGGAGACGGTCTGGAACATTCGCAACAACAACAACCTGCAGCAGAGCGCCCTGCTGATCGGGCTCAACAACGTCGCCGTCAACCGGGAAGAGTTCCTGCGCAATTACTGGCTCAAGAGCGTCCGCTCGGTGGCCAAGGCGCGAGCCGAGGGGCCGGCAGCGTACGTGTTTCCGGCATCGGACCCGCGCCCCGGCCAGCAGGCCCGACTGCTGAGCCTGCTGCAACGACACGGCTTCGAGGTGCACCGCGCAGACGCGGCGTTCCGGGCAGACGACACCGACTATGCTGCCGGCAGCTTCGTGGTACGCATGGACCAGCCGTACTCCCGCGGCGCCGATATGCTGCTCGACACGCAGTACTACAATCCACTCGAGGTGCGCCCTTACGACGACGTCGGCTGGACCCATGGGCCGCTGTACAACGTCGAGACGGTGCGCGTCGAAGATCCCGCCGTCCTTGACGTTTCCATGACGCCGCTCACCGAGCTCGTCGAGGCTCCGGCAGGCATCAGCGGCGTATCGGACGCGGCCGCGTTCCTGATCAACTACAACGCCGACAACAACCTGACGTCGTTCCGCTTCGCCCATCCGGACCTGGATATCGAGGCGGCGGAAGAATCCTTCGAGCTCGACGGCACGACGTACAACGCCGGGACGTTCATCATTCCGTCGGAGGCGAACCCGGCCGACCTCCGCCAACGGCTCACGGACGCCGCCAACGAGTTCCGCTTCCGTGCCGTCGGGGTCGCCGGCCCGCCGGAGGTATCGACCCATCCGCTGCGGGCTCCGAGGGTCGCCATCATGCACACCTGGCAGACGACCCAGACCGAGGGCTGGATCCGCGTCGGATTCGACGAGGTCGGGGTGCCGTACGACTACATCTCGGTACACGACGTGCGTGACGATGCCGATTTGCGCGACAGCTACGACGTCATCGTCTTCGGGCCATCGAACGCCAACGCCCTGAGCATCATCAACGGCCTTCGGGGCCCTGACCCGATGCCGTGGATGAAGACCGAGGTCACGCCCAACCTCGGCGCCGTCGATTCCACCGAAGACATGCGCGGTGGTCTCGAGCTCGAAGGCGTCATCAACTTGCGCAACTTCATCGAGCAGGGCGGGCTCCTCGTCACCCTCGGCAACAGCGCTTCGTTGCCGACGCACTTCGGGCTCGCCGGCAACCTGTCGATCCGCGAGACTGCCGATCTGTGGGCCCGTGGCGGCGTCTTCCGGGCGGAACGAGTGGACCGTTCCAGCCCTCTCGGGTACGGCTACGGCGACGAGCTGGGCGTTTATTTCAACAGCGGTCCGGTGTTCGGCCTCGGCGGCGGCGGCGGGGGCGGTCGCGGCGGCTTCGGCGGCGGTGCGCGCGGCGGCAACGAGCGCGACACCGCAGATACGACGGCGCGCAACAGCGGCCGAGGTGGCGAAAGCATCATTCAGGGCAGGCCGCGCGACCTCGGGCAAGCGGGGGCGGAGGCATTCCGATCGCAGACGCAACCGGCCGCCGGTGGGCGCGGCGGCGCCGCTCCCGTTGGCGTGCGCCTGCGCACCGTATTTCGCTTTCCGACGAGCCCCGACGATCTGCTGATCAACTGGAACAACCCGGACGTCAACGACAAGAACTCGCCGAAACGCATCGACAAGGCGTTCAGTTGGGAAAACCCGATGAGCGCCCACGGCCTGATGCACATGCAGCAGATGGCGGGAGCCCCCGCCCTCGTCGATGCGCCACTCGGTGCCGGTCACGTCGTGCTGTTCAGCTTCAACCCGTTCTGGCGCAGCCAGACGCTGGGATCCTACGCGGTGGTGTTCAACGCCATGATGCACTTCGACAATCTTGACGCCGGCAGGCGCCCGGCGACGGCCACGAACGAGGCACAACGCTAGCGGGCCCCGGTGAAAGCCTG
>CBDUAS010000506.1:0-3337 GCA_965365185.1 uncultured bacterium
GACCACCGAGATCTACACTCTTTCCCTACACGACGCTCTTCCGATCTGTAGTTGTCCTTCAGGATGATCGGAATGCCGTGGAGAGGTCCTCGAGAGCCGCTCGCGGCGCGCTCGGCATCGAGCGCCGCGGCGTCGCTGCGGGCTCGGGGATTGATGTGGATGATCGCGTTGAGGCGAGGACCACTCTGGTCATAAGCTTCGATGCGGGCCAGGTAGCCGGCGACCACATCCACCGACGTCAGCGCGCCTGCTTGCAGTGCGGCTTGGAGCTCGCTGATCGAGGTTTCGGTAACCTCGAAGCGCTGCGCCGGGGCCGCCGCACCGGGCCCGGATGAGGCGACGACACATGCCGCTGCAGCCCATAGTACGAACCGACGCCCGCGTGCCTGACGCACCCTCGACCTCCTCGTTGACGGTAGTTGGAATGCCGCCCGATGTTACGCCACACGCAGGGGGTAGTCCCGGGTCCCTCCGCATCGGGAAGCCGGCGATGCGCCCGAATTCGAGCGGGATGCAGCGCCGATGAGCCGCCCCCCGACGGTCGTCATCGATGTCGAGCGGACGCGCAACCTGAACTGCGGGTTGGGACAGATCTGCCTGCACCTCGGCCGCGCAATTGTTGCATCGGCCGGCACAAAGGTGCGGCCCGTCCTGCTGGCCCGCCCGGCCCAGCAAGAGCTTTTTGCAGCGCGCTCACCGCAGATGCTGGCGGCCTCGGTATGGCGACGCGAGCCGGTTACCGCCATGCTGCGCCCGCTGATCACGACCTTCGGTCGGCCGACGGGTGATCTGTGGCACGCGACCCACCAGGACACCGCGTATCTCCCGGCAGACCGGACGACCCCGCTGGTGCTGACGATTCACGATCTGAACTTCCTGCGCGAGAAAGGGCCGCTCGTGATTTCGCGGAGATTGGGGCGGCTACAGCGCCTCGTCGACCGCGCCACGTTCCTGACCACCGCTTCCCGTCACGCCGCCGGCGAAATCCGGGAGCACCTCGAGCTCGGAGGCAAGACCATGGAGGTCGTACCGCACGGCGTCTGCGTCGATCCGGACGGCGACGAAGCCGCCAGCGGCGGCATTCGCAACGGACTGTTGCCGCAGCGCCCGTTCCTGTTCGCAATCGGCGACATCACCGCCAAGAAGAACTTCCACGTTCTTGTCGACCTGGCGGTCGAGCTGCCCGAGTACAGCATCGTCATCGCCGGCAACAAGGCCACGGGTTACGGAGGCGAACTCGAGCGCCGCATCCACGAGCTGGGGGTGGGCGACCGGGTGTCGTTGCCGGGCGTCGTCTCCGACGCCGAGCGGGCCTGCCTGTACCGTGCTTGCGAAGCGTTCCTGTTTCCATCGCTGAGCGAAGGGTTCGGCATGCCGGTGCTCGAGGCGATGAGATACGCGCGCCCCGTCTTCTGCTCCGACGCGACGAGCCTGCCGGAGGTTGCCGGACCGATGGCATTCTACTGGACCGACTTCGACCCCCCCGAGATGGCGCGCGTCTTCCGCGCTGGAATGGCACAGGTGGCTGCGGACCCGGGGTTCGCGGCGAAACTACGCAACCACGCCGACCGGTTTACCTGGGGCGAGGCGGCGCGCCGCTACCTGGCGATCTACCAACGGGTCCTGGAGCTCGATGAGCCCTAGCTGGCCGCCTCCCGCAGCAGGCTGCGCGCGATCACCAGACGCTGGATCTGGTTCGTACCCTCGTAGATCTGTGTGATCTTCGCATCGCGCATGTACTTCTCGATGGGGTAGTCCTTGCAATAGCCGTAGCCGCCGAATAGCTGTACGCAGTCGGTGGTGACCTTCATGGCGACATCGGAGGCCATGACCTTGCACATCGCCGACAGCTTGCTGATGTTCTTCGCCCCGCTGTCGATGGCCCGCGCGGCGGTGTAGACGAGCTGGCGCGCGGCTTCGATCTGCGTTGCCATGTCGGCAAACATCCACTGCACGCCCTGAAACGAGTTGATCGACTGGCCGAATTGCTGACGCTGTCCGGTGTACTCCATGGCCAGCTCGAAAGCTCCCTGGGCCAGACCTACCGCCTGCGCCGCAACCCCGGGCCGAGCGCGATCGAGCGTGATCATGGCGTGCTTGAAGCCCTGTCCTTCCTTGCCGCCGAGGAGGTTGTCGGCCGGTACGCGGCAGTCGTCGAAGTGGACCTCGACGACGGGCACGCAGCGGATGCCCATCTTGTCTTCGTGCTTGCCCACCCGGTAGCCCGGCGCGTCCTTCTCGACCACGAGGGCAGAGATACCCCGCGCCCCGCGCTCCGGGTCGGTCACCGCGAAGACCGTATTGTACGAGGCCACCGCGCCGCCGGTGTTCCACTTCTTCTCGCCATTGATCACGTACTCATCGCCGTCACGCGCCGCACGGGTCCTCATCGAACCCGCGTCCGAGCCGGCTTCCTTCTCCGAGAGGGCGAAGGCGATCAGCTTCTCGCCGGCGGCGATGCCCGGCAGCCAGCGCTCCTTCTGCTCGTCGGTGCCGCCGACGAGGATGGGAAACGACCCCAGCGCGTTCACCGCGAAGCCCACACCCATACCGCCGCAGGCGCGGGAGAACTCCTCGACAACGAGGCAAAGGTCGAGCACTCCGCCACCCATGCCGCCGTATTCCTCGGGGATCCAAACACCGGAGAGCCCGGCGTCCTTGATTGCCTCCTGAACCTCCCAGGGGTACTCCTGGGCCTCGTCGTACTTCGCGGCCACCGGGCGCATGACCTCGTCGGCCAGGTGCCGGGCGCGCTCGCGGAGCTCGTTCTGCTGCTGCGTATAGAGTTCTGGGATCATGGTGTTCCTCACTCGGGAGAAGATGATCTCCGGAGTATAGGTGAAGTTCGATCACCGGTGTGTCGGCCGGTCTCGTGCCGTGGCTGCGAACGCCCCCCGTGTGCGCCCCGCACCCATTCGGGCGCGGTCGTGTTCCGGCTCGGGGGAAGATACTCCGGCCACCCGGCACCCTCGGATCCGAACTGACAGCTAGCGAGGCGGTGTGGCCGGGGCGTACAGACGCGCCCGCAGGCCGTCGGCCAGCTCTCGGCGCGTTGGCCGAGTCAAGCCGTGGCGCAGCAGCAGGCCTCCGGAGAGGATCGACACGAATCCGAGCATGATCGCGGCACCGAACAAACCGCCCTGGAGCTCGTTCTGTGCCGCTCGTTCGCGCAACTGGCGCGGCAACTCGACGAGGTACGCGGTCAGTGCCAGGATCACCAGGAGCAGCAGAGCGCGTGCAACGAGCGCCCCGCGGCCGCGTTGATACGCGATGGTGATCGCGTCGCTCGAAGCGGCTTCCGAGCCCGACGCCTGATTCGCCTCGGTCAGAAGGATCA
>CBDUAS010000507.1:0-3328 GCA_965365185.1 uncultured bacterium
CCTTGAAGCGCTCGATCGTACGGCGGCCGGCGGCGTTGAGGCCCCCCCCCATGACGATGACGCCGGCAACGCCCACCCAGTAGGGCAAGCCAAGGATCGCCTCCACGACGTCGCCGGAGGCAGCGCCGACGACGGCGATCACCAGCACCGCCATGACCACGAAGAGGGCGTCGAACGCGGGCCACAGGGGGCCGATGAGAGCGCGGACGAAGCTGCGGTAGTCGTAGGCATCGCTGATGCGTGCGAACTCGAATGCCAGCACGCTCATCAACGAAAAGCCGACGAAGATCGCCAGCACGCTCGCCGTGCCGCGGGCCCCGAAGCGGGCACCATACTGCACGATCTCGCGGCCGGTGGCGTAGGCGCCGCCGATCAGGACCGACTGGAAGACCACTCCCGGAAGTACGTAGCGCTCGAAACCCCGCATCGCGGCGCCACTATACCGCCGCGCTTCGCGGCGAAGAACCGGGCGCGCCGGCCCGCGGGGAGCCTATTGCCCTCCCGGCCGCTCCGGCATCTGGTCGGCGGCAAACCGCGGCAGCAGCTCGTCACGCGTTGCCAGGTAGTACGCGGCCGCCGCCACCACGATTGCCGAGCTCTTCAGATCCTCCTCGATGGCGCGCTCGTAGGTATCCAGGTTGGTGTGCCAGGTGTGCGTGCCGTACTCGATCGGGTCCTGCTGCATACCGATGCCCGGCAGCCCGGCCTCGTTGAACGAGGTGTGGTCGCTGCCGCCGCGCCGGCGGCTATCGGTCGCACGAGCGCCCATCACGCCGAGGTCCTCGAAGGGCGCCAGCGCCTCGCGCAGGACCGCCGCCGCTTCCGGCGGCCCGAACACGCTGGCACCGCGCACCCGCCCAGTGCCCGAATCGACGTTGAAGTAGCCGCCGAACTTCTCGTAACCGGGCTTCGGGTCCTCGAAGCTACCGAAGTGCTCGGCCACGTACGCCTGCGACCCGAGTAGCCCCTGCTCTTCGCCACCCCACAGCGCCACGCGGATCGTTCGCCGCGGCTGCACGCCGATGGCCTGCAGGATGCGCGCCGCCTCCATCATCACCGTCACGCCGGTGGCGTTGTCCGTCGTACCGGTGGCGGCGTGCCAGGAATCGAGGTGACCGCCGAGGATGATGACCTCGTCGGCCTTGTCCGTCCCGGGGATCTCGGCGACGGCGTTGTAAACCGTCCTGCCCTGCGGGTAGTCCCGATTGACGATGTCGACCTCGAGCACGACGGCGTCGCCGTAGTGCAGCAGCCGGGCGATGCGGCCGAAGTCTTCGTTGCGCAGGATCACCGTCGGCAACGCCTGCGCGGAATCGTAGGCGCGGTTCGAAAAGGCGCGAATCTGTCCGTGCACCCGGCCACCGTCGTTGATGCGAACGACGGCGCCGTTGTCGATGAGAAACTGGTCCACGCGCGTTGCGACCTCGCGCGGATTGAGCACGTCCGGGTCCGGCTCCGGGCCGCCACGTCCCCCGCGACCGCCGCGTGCCGGCGGCTCGAAATCGGGATCGTACTGCTGGCGGAGTTGCTCGTCGTCACGCCGCTTGTTCGCCGGCGTGAAGCTCACGCCCGGCTCGGCCTCCTCGCCGACCAAGACGATCTTGCCGGCGACATCGGCACGAACCTGGCGGAAGAAGGCGTTCAGGTCGGCTTCCGTGGGCTCCTCCGGCGGCACCAGGTGGAAAGCGCTCGCCGTTACCTCACCATCGGTGCTGGGCGTCCAGGCCAGCACCTCGCCGACCAGGGCGTCCTTCACCGGCGCGATCATGTGTACCGACAGTCTCTCGTTGACCCATCCGGGGCGACCGAAATCCCAGCCCTCGAGATGGGCATTGGTGAGCCCCCACTCCTCCATCTGGGCGATGGTCCACTTGGCCGCGTTCTCGTAGTTCGGCGAGCCCGTCAAGCGGGGCCCGTAGCGGTCGGTAAGGAAATGGAGCGTCCGCATCACCTGCGAGCTCTCCCAGCCTTCTTCCCTGATCTTGGCGTTGACCTGCTCCGCGTCGGGCACCTGCGGCCCACTTGCCGATGCCACCGGCAATACGGCCAGCGACAAGGCCAGCACCACAACCGCCATCATGACCGTGCACTGTCTCACCTTGCGGCTCATGCGTCGTCTCCTGAACGTTGCGTGCTTCATACGTCGTTGCGCGGGCGAAACACGGCGATGGAGCTCGTGTATCCGTGCAGAAAGCTCTGACCGCCGACGGGTCCGATTTCGCCGTTGCAGAAGAATCCTCCGATGGGCAGAGGGCCGAGATTGGCCTCTATCATCTGGCTGTCGTGATCGGCGATGCCGTAAAGGCTCTCGCCACGGCCGAGACAGGAGAACAACAGCGCCCCCTGTGGGTGCGCGCCTGCCAGATCCTGCCGGCAGCGCTCCAGCATCGCCGCGAGGTCGGAAGCCGAGGTGCGCGCGTCGCGCACGTGGAACTGAACGACCTGACCGTTGCTGAGGCGCTCGCCGACGGCCAACACGCCCGACTCCGGATCCATGCCGATGACGTTGCGGATGAGGAAATCGCCGTGCCGGTACTCCTGCGCGCCTTCATGCTGCACCACGCCCAGGTGCAGGGCACTACGAAAGAGCTCCTGATCGTCGCCCGACAGCGAGTCGTAGAGCTCCGACAGCACCTCGGTTGCTCGGCGTCCCTCGAGCTGGCAGAGGATATTCTCCTCCGCCCAGGTGACGAACAGCGGGTCGCCGATCGGACGACATCCTTGAGCGACAATGGTGTCGATGACGATGTTGCCGCGCAACACGAGACCGACCGCTCCCGCCGAATGCACCTCGTTGTTGGCGAACAGGCGATTTTCGCCGGGCGCAGAGCCGCCGCTCGCCAGCCCGCCGATCTTCGCACTCATCGGGTATGCGGCGTCGAGAGCCTGCAACAACTCGTGGGCGTCGCAGGTGTAGGGGTCGGGTAGCAAGACGAACTGCGGATCCGCGGACGGCTCGACAGCGAGTCGGCGGCGCCACAACAGCGGGTCATCGCCGAGCACCTCGATCTCGTTGGGCATGAGGTGGAAAGGCTCCGCCTCGACCCCCGGGAGAACCGCGGCGGTGAGCGACAACGCCGGCTCATGCTCGATTTCGCGGCCGCCACCGACCACGCCCGCCGCCGAGCATCCGACCAGCGCCGCCGATGGATAACGTTCGGCGATCGCCTCCACCATCAAGGTGTACTGATCGGTCTGCCGCGGGTACACGAAGGCGAAAATGACGTCGGCGGGCACACCCGAGAGCTGTGTGTCGATGCTCTCGAGGGCCTCCGCGATGGCGAACCGCGGGGATTGCTCGCGTGACAGCGTCGATGCCCACTTCACG
>CBDUAS010000508.1:0-3286 GCA_965365185.1 uncultured bacterium
CCGTTGTCGGAGCTGAACATGATCAGCGTGTTGTCGTCGAGTCCGAGCTGGGCTACCAGGTCGAGGATGCGGCCGACGTTGCGGTCCATGCGGGTGATCATCGCCGCGTAGGCGGCGCGCGGCGTGGGGTGGGGCAGGTAGCTCTGGTCGCCGAGGTACGGCGTTTCCTCGAACGCGCCCTCGTACTCCGCCAGGGAATCCTCCGGCACCTGGATGGCGACGTGCGGCACGATCGTCGGATAGTAGAGAAAGAACGGCCCGCCGGCGTTGTCGCGGATGAACTGCAAGGCCTCGGCGGCGATCATGTCGGGGGCGTAGGTGGTGCCCTCGAAGCGCCCATACTCGGCCGGGTCGTCGAAGGGTGCCTCGATGCTCTGATGGGCGTCGCAATAGTCGTTGCCCGCCAGTATGTCCTTTTCGCCGTTGCGCCACAGGTGTGTCGGGTAGTAGTTGTGCGCCACCCGCTGGCACAGGTAGCCGTAGTAGTGGTCGAAGCCCTGCAGGTTGGGGTGGCCGTGCGCGTCGGGGCCTCCGAGGCCCCACTTGCCCATGGCTCCCGTCGCGTAGCCCTGTTGTTGCAGGATCTCGGCGAGCGTCAGCTCCTCGGCCGCCAGCGGCCACTGGCCCTCGGGCTCGTCCGGGCCCCAGCCGCCGAGCTCCTTGTTGTTGCGGATGTAGGCGTGCCCGGTGTGCTTGCCGGTCAACAGCACCGACCGTGAAGGCGCGCATACCGCGCTGCCCGAGTAGTGCTGCGTGAACCGCACCCCTTCGGCCGCCAGCCGGTCGAGGTTGGGCGTGCGGATCTTGTCCTGGCCGTAGGCGCCGACCTCGTTGTAGCCGAGGTCGTCGGCGTAGATGTAGATGATGTTGGGGCGCGCCGGCTCGGTCGCGGTCGCCTCCGGTTCCGAATCGGAACGGCAACCCGTGACTGCGAACAGGGCGCCCGCCACCAGCAGGATGCCGAAGCGGAACACGGTCATGGTATCAGCGGGGTTCGCGGTGCGGTGAACAGTGGGGTTGCGCCGCACTTTATCGCCGCCGACCCGCTGAGGCAACGAACAACGGGTCCGCACGTGGAGGAGGAAGACCCATCGAGCGGCGCGATCCGTCCCGGCCAAGGGCCGTCCGACCGGTTCGTGCGAAAGAAAAGCGCCGGGGGCGCCCGATGGGTTGGGCGCCCCCGGCGTCTTGATGGATCGCGGCGCTAACGCCGTACCTGATACCAGTTGGTCACGTCGGCGCCGGTGACGAACAGCATGGGATCGCCGCCCGGCATGCCCGGAGGCAGGTTCTTGCTCAGGTTCGCCGCCTGAAAGATGCGCGGCACATTGTTGCCCATGTCGAACCAACGGGTGACGACCGCCCCGGCAATACGGGACTGCTTCTTGATCGTCGTCTTCTCCTCCGCGTACATCGCCGCCATGACCTTGACCCAGGTCTCACCGCCGCCGGCGGAGATGTCGAGGTTCTGGTCGGAGATGATGCCGAGGTTGTCGTAGTTCGGCGTGAGGGTCTGCAGGTAGTTGTGCTTCGGCATCAGGTGGCCGTGGATGCGCACGTCGCCGACCGCGTAGAGCGTGCCGATGCCGTCGTATTCAACGCCAACGTTCTTCGTCGCGATGTCCAGGTCGCTGTTGACGCGCACGATCCCGCTGATGGTCAGCGTGCCGCTGCCCTGATTCCAGTTGATACTGCCGAAGCCGTTGGAGTGGTTGAACGATGGCGTGTTGTCCGAGATCTCGTTCTCCGCGATGGTCAGCGAGTTGGTGTCGAGGAAGTTGCGGTGCGTGGCGTAGTTGGTCGCCGTGGGTACGTGGAAGTAGGAGTCGTCGAGGGTGGGGAACGCCAGCCCGGGGGCGTCGTAGCCGCCCTCGTCCTCGGCGTTGATCGCCGCCGCGCCCGATAGCGCCACCGGCGCGTCGTTGTAGTGGCCGTCGACCTCTTCCTTGTAGATGTTGCCGGTGACGTCGGCCTCGCCCCACACGACGTTACCGCTGAGCGCAACGTCGCCCTGCTCGACGCGGATCTCCGCGCCCAGGCTCTGCACCACCTCGCCGTTTAGGTTGACCATCGGCACCGGCGGCAGCTTGACCCAGTCGACGTCGAAGTTGTCGTTCTGATCCGCGTCGCGGTAGTGGTTGAGGACGAACGCCGTCCCGCCCATGTCGACGGTCTTGCCCGGCTCGCCCTTGATGTGGATGGAGCCGCGTACCTGGATGTTGCCGTTGATCTGCCCGCCGATCTGGCTGGAGCCGCCGAACAGGGCGTTGTCCCACACCGTCAGCCGGCGCACGATCACCCGCATGTCGGTGCGTACCGCGGCATTCGAGGGCTCGATGGCGCCGCTGGTGCCGCGGCCGCCGACCGGGACCACCAGCCAGGCCTTGGTGCCGGGGCCGTTGGCCGGCGTGATCGACGTCGGCGGCATGAAGATGCGGCGGTTGAAGGTACCGTCGTCGAGATTCACCGTGGGGCCGAGGTCGTAGAACTTCGGCACCACCTGGCCGCCGCTGATGTCGAAGGTGACCGACATGCCGTTGATCGTCGTGCTGGTCGGGAACGAGTTCACGATCGTCATCGGTATGGTGGAGAAGTCGACCATGCCGCGGGCCCAGGTCGGGTCCGCGAGCAGGTCGGCGGCAACCCGCTCCAGAGCGGATTCCGCCTGCCAGAGAGCCGCGCCGCTGTTGCGGTAGTTCACCGACGTGGTGATCTCGGTCAGCATGGACGTGGCGAGCGCGCTGCCGAGGGCGAACACGATCAATGTCACCAGAAGAGTGATGATGAGGGCCGCACCGGATTCGTGGTTGCGGAGGGAGGAACTGCTGGGGGCGCTGCGTGGCGTCGTTTCGTTTCTCATCTGCAGCCTCCAAGTTGCCATTTTCTGGCGCTTCAGAGTTAGTGTTGATTATCAAAAATCACTTTAAGTTATCGTAACTGTCGGTATAGTATCAAAATTACCTTGAATATCAATGTCGATTATCATAGCCTATCATCTCAAAGGTGAACGCGTCGAAACGCTTCCTAATGTACGAGGCCACATGATAGCGATGAGAGACTTCAACTTCGTAGCCAAGGATCCACCGGCGAAGGGCGCCAGCGTCGCCGGGTTCTCGCTCATCGAGGTGCTCGTAGCCCTCTTCATGTCGACACTCGTGTTCCTGGTCATCGCACAGATGATCGGCGTCGGTGTCGAGGCCGGACGTGCGTCGAGCGACATGACCCGGGCGGCGGCGCTCGCTGCCGAGCGGCTCAGATCGGAAGAGCACACGTCTGAACTCCAGTC
>CBDUAS010000509.1:0-3285 GCA_965365185.1 uncultured bacterium
CCGATCGGATCGGCCTGCAGGGCCATAGCTGGGGCGGTTACGAGAGCAGCTTCATCGTCACGCAGACCGACATGTTCGCCGCCGTGGTCACCGGCGCGCCGCTGACCAACCTGGTGTCGATGCACAACATCCTCTACAAGAGCAGCGGCGGGCCGAACGCTCCGCTGATCCAGTTCGGCCAGGGACGCATGGCGGCGAGCCCGTGGGACGACTTCGAGGCCTACGTGCGCGAGTCACCCGTGCACAATGCCGAGGGGATCACGACGCCCTTCTTGATCCTGCACGGCACCGAGGACGGCGCCGTCGATTGGAACCAGGGACTGGAGTTCTACATCGCCGCCAAGCGGCTCGGGAAAGAGGTGATCCTGCTGTCGTATCCCGAAGAGCCGCACCACCTCGCCAAGGAAGAGAACCAGAAGGACTTCCAGATCCGCATGATGCAGTACTTCGACCACCACTTGAAAGGCGCGGAGGCCCCGCCGTGGCTCAGCGAGGGCGTGCCGTTCCTCGACAAGGGGAGAGCCCCGGTCGAGTGGCAGTAGCCGGGTCCGGTCTCTCCGGGCGCAGCCGTGGCAACGATCAACGCCCCCCAAGGGCAGCGCGCCGGGGCCGGCGATATCGGCTCAGAAACTCACGCCGATCGTCAGCTTGAAATCGGGGATATCGCCGATGCCGACGCGGGCTTCGAGCAAGTACTTGTTGGCGGCACCCCACTCGAAGCCGCCGAGCAGGTTCACGCCGGCCTCGACGTTGACGTCGTCGTCGCCGTTGTTGCAACAGCGGTCGCGGCTGATGATGCCCACGCCGAGTCCCCCACCGAGGTAGGGAGCCCAGCCGCT
Organism: uncultured bacterium; assembly: GCA_965365185.1. Lineage (GTDB taxonomy): Bacteria > Acidobacteriota > UBA890 > UBA890 > UBA890 > CBDCGW01. The sequence continues at coordinate 840 of CBDUAS010000509.1, forward strand.
GGTCACGAAGGTGTAGAAGGCGTCGACGTTGATCATGCCGACGATCCGGTTGCTGCCGAAACCGACCTCGAAGCTGGGCTGGAATCGCACCCTGGGGGCGAAGTTACCGGCGTTGATGTGCATCCCGATGTGGCCCTGGTCGGGATCGACGGTCAGGCCGCCACGCAGGCCGACGCGGCGAACGCCGATGTCCGACTGCGCCTCGGCTGTCGCCGGAACGACGATCAGCGTGGTTGCCAGCAGCAGGGCCAGAAAGAACCCGAATCGCATGATGCTTACCTCCGTGTCCGGTAGTCCTCGAGACCCTGGCTTGGTGCGAAGACCGTCCAGGGACGCGTAACGCATCGCTGGGCCCACGGAGAGGTTAGTCCAAACGGACCGCCGCGCGCACACGATACGTCACGTCGTGCCACGTCCGCTGCGGACGGGCGGGGGCGAAACGCGATGGCAATCAGAGCTTGCCCGGTTGCTTGATCCGTACCGGGGTGTCGAACTGGATGCCGATCTCGAACTCCCTGCCCGAGCCATTCACGGGCTGCGCGTTGCGCACCGTACCGTCGACGACCTCGGGGATGACGCGTCCGCCACATTGAGCGAATTGTGCGCGGCACCGCGTCCCCACGGGGATTTGCCCCGAGATGCGCACGCGCATGCCGCCCGACGTCAAGTCCTTCGACACGCCGTGGATTCTCGTCAACAGGCCGGCCGGCCCCTCTTGCACAGTGAGCCGCACAGGGAACCTGTGTCCTTCGCGAAGCCCCAAGCGGGCCTCCGGCCGCCCTCGCGTCGTGTTCGCCATTCTCATCTGATCGATCCCCGCTTGCTGTGTGACTTCTGGTGAGGTGGAGGGTGTCGCGGCCCGAAACGATCATGCCATCGGAGGAAGGCGCGAATCCGCCCCTTTTTTTCGTCGCTAGAAGAATCGTGGGCGCGGGCGCGGTCTATGTGGGTTCGAAACCGTCGCCGCCTCGGGCCGCGGACGCCCGGGCCACGGGCGCCGAAATCCGATAGTCTCCTGTGCGGTCTACCGTTAGGTTCTGCGGTCTTCATTCCGATGGAGAGCAAGTCGCACCGATGCGAAAACCCGGACGAGGTCGCGCTCTGATCGTGGTCGCCGGCTCGCTCGCCGTATTGACGGCGGCGCCGGCGTGGCCGCGCGTCGATGCGGCCGCCACCGCGGGCCGCGGAACCGTGCAGAGCGCGCAGGTTCTTTTCGACAGCGCCGTCGCCGACTTCGAGGCCGGCAGGCTGGAGGAATCCGCCGCGCGGTTCGACCGCCTGGCCGAGATGCTGCCCGACTATGCGCCGCAACTCTGGCAGCGCGGCATCGTGCTCTATTACGTGGGCCGTTACGACGATTGCCGGGCGCAGTTCGAAACGCATGGCACCGTGAACCCGAACGACGTCGAGAACGCCGCGTGGCACTTTCTTTGCGTCGCGCGCTCGAGCTCGGCAGAGGAGGCGCGGCAGGCCTTGCTCCCCGTCGGCCCCGACCCGCGGTCGCCGATGCAGGAGGTCTACGAGATGTTCCGCGGCAAGCTGTCACCGGCTGATGTCCTCGCCGCGGCGGGCGATCAGGCAGCGGCGCAGTTCTACGCACGGCTTTACCGGGGTCTCTATCACGAGGCGCTGGGACGCGAAGATCTGGCACGACAAGACATCGCCGAGGCTGCGGCCGAGCGCTACGCGACGGTCGGCGGGTACATGCACATGGTGGCGCGCGTACACCTGCGGCATTTGCAACGCGGTGGCGATTCGCGGTGAAATGTAGGCGAGCGTGGGGCAGCATGTGTCGCCGGACGCCACGCGGAGTAAACCGCTCCCGAGGGAGGCGCAGGTGACGAAGACAAGCGACGTCGTAGTTGTCGGAGGAGGCGTGATCGGCGCCTCGATCGCGTTCCACCTCGCCCGCGGTGGGGTTGCCGTGAGCTTGGTCGAGAAGGACTCCATCGCCGCCGGCCCGACCGGGCGTTCTTGCGGCATCATCCGCCAGCACTACTCACATCCGACCACGGCTCGAATGGCGCTGGAATCGCTGCACTTCTTCGAGGACTTCGAGGAGCGCGTCGGCGGAAGCTGTGACTTCCGCAAGACCGGGTATCTGCTTACCGCGGGTCCCGATCAGATCGACACGCTGAGAGCCAACGTCGCCATGCAGCAGTCGCTCGGGGTCAATACGCGGGTCGTTTCCGTCGAAGAGCTGGAGGAGCTCGAGCCGGGGATTTCCACAGAAGGCATTGTCGGTGCCGCCTACGAGCCCGACTCCGGATACGCCGATCCCTACAGCACCACAGCCGCGTTGACCAAGCGTGCCGAGGAGCTCGGCGCCAAAATCCTCACCGGTACGCTGGTGCACGAGATCCTGGTGGAAGGATCGCGGGCACGGGGAGTGGACACCGACGCCGGACGGATCGAGGCGGAAAGCGTGGTGCTGGCTACCGGTCCG
>CBDUAS010000510.1:0-3283 GCA_965365185.1 uncultured bacterium
GATCCATTCTCCGCTGGCGAGCTTCGGCAAGTAGCGACGCTTCTGCTCCTCGCTGCCGGCAAGCAATACATGGCCGGTGCAGAGCGAGTTGTGCGCCGCGACGCTGAGGGTCACCGACGGGTCGATACGCGCCATTTCTTCGACCATCGTGGCGTATTCGATCGTGCTGAGACCGGCTCCTCCGTATTCCTCGGGAACGAAGCCACCGAGGAAGCCGAGCTCCCCGATCTGCCGCATGACCTCGTCGGGAAACGACTGCGCCTCGTCCCATTCGCGTACGTTGGGCAGAATCACGTCACGGGCAAAATCGCGCACGGTCTCCGCGACGAGGGTTTGCTCTTCGCTTATGGTGAACTCCAAATCAGGCCTCCGCGGGTATACGCCGGGTATCGGGCAGAACCTGCCGTCGGCCCTCGCGATCCGCGTGCGGGACCGGGCGACGGCCTCCACGCTATTATATGCACCCATGGCGGCGGACGTGCCTTCGCCGGGACGGCGACAGCCCGCGCCACCGCCCTTGCCTCGCACCCCTACCCGCGAACGCACGGAGGCTCCGATTCCACCGCCCGACAGCAAGGCCGAGCTTCATACGCACACGACGTTCTCGGATGGGGTGCTCACTCCCGAAGAGCTTGTCGCCGAAGCGAATCGCGTGGGCCTGGCGACACTCGCGGTGACCGACCACGACACGGTCGAGGGCGTGCCGTTCGCGCGCGCAGCGGCCGCTTGCACATCCCTCGAGCTGATACCGGGCGTGGAGTTTTCCACCAATCTGGATGACCACGAGATCCACGTTCTCGGGCTGTTTGTCGACGTCGATCACGACGAGCTGGTCGCGGCGACCCGCCGCTCCCGGCGATTCCGCCGGCAGCGAGCGACCGAAATCGTCGAGCGCCTCAACCAACTCGGGCTGGGGGTGGATTTCGCCAACGTCGAGGCCGCCGCCGGTGACGGCAGCATCGGCCGGCCACACATCGCCGAGGCGATCGTCCACCACGGTGGCTCACGAACGGTGGACGAAGCATTCCGCCGCTTCATCGGCGTCGGCAGACCCGCATTCACCCCCAAACCCACACTCGACGCGGCGGAGGTCATCGGCGTCGTGCACCGGGCCGGCGGAATTGCGATACTTGCCCATCCGGCGAGCAGCCGGGTGGGCGAGGAGCGCATCCGCGCGCTGATGGACCTGGGGCTCGACGGTTTCGAGGTCGATCACCCGAAGCACAGCCGCGCGGCCCGACAGAAGCTCAAGCGGCTGGCGGACGACACCGGGCTACTGCCCTCGAGCGGCTCCGACTTTCACGGGCCCGGGAGCGGCCGGACCGACCTGGGCTCCCACGCGGTGCCGGACGACTGGCTGCAGGCGATGCGCGATGCGGTAGGCGCGCTTCGCCATGCGGAAAAAGGAGATTGAGGAACGCTCGGCGTTCGATGAGAGCAGGGCGTTCGCAGCGCCCGGACCTGGAGAGATGATCTCGTGAGCATCAGACCCGACCACTGGATTCGAAAGATGGCCCTGGAGGAGCGCATGATCGAGCCCTTCGAGGAAGGCCAGGTGAGCAGCGGCATCGTCTCCTACGGCGTCTCCTCGTACGGCTACGACATTCGCATCGCCGACGAGTTCAAGCTCTTTACCAATATCAACACCAGTATCGTCGATCCCAAGGCGTTCGACCCGGAATCGTTCGTCGACATCCGGGACGACGTCTGCATCATTCCGCCCAACTCGTTCGCTCTGGCGCGCTCGATGGAGTACTTCCGCATTCCTCGCTCCACCCTGGTCATCTGCGTCGGCAAATCGACGTATGCTCGCTGCGGCATCATCACCAACGTCACTCCGCTGGAGCCGGAATGGGAGGGGCACCTGACCCTGGAGATCTCCAACACCACGCCGCTGCCCGCCAAGATCTACGCCAACGAGGGTATCGCGCAGCTCCTGTTCTTCGAGAGCGACGAGCTGTGCGAGACGTCGTACGCCGACCGCAAGGGCAAGTACCAGGCGCAGACCGGGGTCACCGTACCCCGGATCCATCGGAGCCGGTCATGAAGATATCGACCACCAACGCCCCCGCAGCCGAGCTCCACACCGATGCGCTCGTTCTCGCACTTCCCCAGGAAGCCGACAAGCCGACGCCGTGGGAAGCGGTCGACGCAGCCTTCGGCGGCGTTGTTTCGCGCGCTCTCGCCGGCCACGGCTTCAACGGCAAGCGCAGCGAGACCTTGGCCCTTTCGGTTTCCGGCGGAAACGCGGCGGAGCTGGTGCTGGTCGGTCTCGGTCCCGCGGCCGACATCGACCTCGAGGCCTGGCGACAAGCCGTCGGCGAGGGTGCCGTGGCGGCCCGCGCGCGCGGCAATCGCCGGATCGGTGTACCGCTGCCCGAACTCGACGCGGCCGACGCCCCACGCCTCGCGGCGGCCGCCGCCGAGGCCGTGGTTCTGGCGTCCTATCGCTATCAGGAGTTCAAGGCGCCGCCGCCGGAACGCATCGAGATCGAGGAGCTGCTGATTGCGATGCGTGCCGAGGCCGAAGCGGAGGTGGAGCGGGCCCGCAGGATCGCCGACGCCGCCTGCTGGGCGCGCGATCTGGTCAACACACCGAGCAACGAAAAGCGCCCCGACGCGCTTGCGGAGCGGGCGCTGGCAATGGCCCGCGAGTTCGGCCTGCGCGGCGAGGTCATCGACGCAGACAAAGCGCGCCAGCTCGAGCTGAGAGCTTTGCTGGCAGTCGGTGAAGGCTCTGCCGTACCGCCGCGGCTGGTCATCCTCGAGCATCGGCCGGAGGGGGCCGAAGGACCACCGACCCTCATCGTCGGCAAAGGCATCACCTTCGACACGGGCGGGATCTCACTGAAGCCGGCGGCGAAGATGGCCGACATGAAGGGTGACATGTCGGGAGCCGCGGCCGTCTACGGCGCCATGCGTGCCCTCGCCGCCAACCGCGACGGAAGCGAGGGGCCCGCTCGCCGGGTCGTAGCGGTAACGCCTTTGGCCGAGAACATGCCCAGCGCCCGCGCCTACCGACCAAGCGACATCGTGCGCGCCTACGGCGGCAACACCATCGAGGTACTCAACACCGACGCCGAGGGCCGTGTCGTCCTCGCCGACGCCCTCGCCTACGCGCGCAAGCGCTTCGAGCCCCGCTGCATCGTGGACTTGGCGACGCTCACCGGCGCCTGCGTGATCGCTCTGGGGTCCATCGCCGCCGGGCTCATGAGCAACGACGAGGAGCTGGCCGCGGCGCTGCTGGCCGCGGGCGAGGCCACCGGAGAGCGACTGTGGCGGC
>CBDUAS010000511.1:0-3268 GCA_965365185.1 uncultured bacterium
TGCCGGTCCAGCGGCTGACGTACAACATCGCCGTTGTGCGGTCGCCGCTGTCTTCTCCGATCCAGGTCACCCAGACCTGTCGCGAAGCGGGATCCGCCGCCAGGGCGGGGTGGTGGTCGTAGGCCCTGGCCGTCGGCCCGGGGATGGCGCCTTGCCAGGCGCCGCCCGTCCAACGCTGCGTCCACAGGCTCTGTCCGCGGTCGTGGTGACGGCTGGCGGCGACCCAGACCGATCCGTCGCCGGGTGCAGCGGACGCCGGTGCACCGTCCGCTCCCGGGCCCTGCGGGCCGAGTGCGACAACGTCGCCGGGGGCGCCGGTCCAGGCGAGGACGCGCTGCCTGCCCGCTTGACGCTGCGCCCAGGCGACGACGGTGGCGTCGCCGGCGGCGATCGTCGCCGCCCTGCCCGACACCGGGCGTGCCGTGCTCGGCACGGAAGGGGTTTGGGCGCCGGAGGCAAGGACCTCGCCGTTGCCCAACGGAGTGGACATGACCGCCAGGGCGGTGACGGCGGCGGCGAGCCTCATTGCACGATGATTCTGGCGTCCACGGCCACCGTTGCCTGTGGTCGCGAGCCCTTGCCGATGGCAGCAAAACGGTCGATCACGAGCTGCGAGGCCCCGGGGGCGACCGCCCGCAGCTCCAGCTCGAGCAACTCTGCGTTGCCGGAGATTCCCGCTTCGTTGCGCGCGAGCTGGCCGAGCCCGACGACCAGCTCGCCGGGGCGACTGGAATCGTGGAGCAGCACGGGTTGTTGTCGCGTGTTCCAGGCGGAGCCGAGGTTGACCGACAGCAACTCGAGCACCGCTGCATCGAAGCGGATGGTCACCGGTAGGCGCCGGAGATCTTCCGCCCCGAGAATCGAGAGCGTCAGGCGCAGGCGGCTCCCTACTTTCGTGGTCAGCGTCGATGGCGTGAGCAGTAGCGTCGCGCTTCCTGCGGGATGATCCTTCTCATCGCTCTGCAGAAGCTCCGGACGGGCGGCGCGCTCGTCGGGGTCCTGTGGCTCGCCGGTCTGCGTCGTCTGCTGTGGGGGAAGCTGTTGCGGCCGAGCGGTGAGCGCTGCGCCGGCGGAGGGCACGTAGCCTGCCGCCGACAGTCCGGCCGCGAAGGACAAAACGAGCATCGTCCGCCGAGGGCGAGCGTCAAGCATTCGTGGCATGGTGCGCTTGCTCAGGAGGGGTAACCGAGCCGGCGACTGCCTCCCGGCGCCGGCAGAAACATGGCTGAGGTACGCCAAACGGTCCGTGGCAATGCTATCCGCGGCCCCGAGCCCGGGCAACCCTGAGTATCAGCCGGGCGCCCGAGGCCGCTCCGGGTTCTGCTAGTCTCTGTCACGTGAGTGACACCGCGAGACCGCGAACCGACGCCAGGGCTGAAACGCCGCCCGAATCCCGAAGTCAGACCTCGGCCGGTGCCGAGGACCGGCGCACGGCGGCGAGCCACGCGTCCGATGACTACCTGGTCCGGCGCCAGCTCCAGAGCGGTGGGGCGGCGGGGAAGTACCAGGAGCTCGTCGTCGGCCGCGCCGGCGTCCTCGCCCTGCTGCACTACGAGGTGGTGATGCTGCTGTCGAGCTGGGTGCCGGGGGCGCTCGGCCTCGTGCTTCGTCGCTATCTGTACCGCACCTTGCTGGGGGCGTGCGGGAGCAAGCCGGTGTTCGGCCAGAACGTGGTTCTGCGCCACCCGCACAAGATCCGCCTCGGCGACGGCGTCATCGTCGATGACAACTGCCTGCTGGATGCCAAGGGCTCGGACAACCGTGGTATCGAGCTCGGCGACGGTGTGTTTCTCGGTCGCAACACGATTCTGTCCTGCAAGAACGGGGATATCAGCTTGTCGGAGGGCGTGAACATCGGCTTCAATAGCCAGATTGCATCCGGAAGCTCGGTGCGCGTCGGCAAGGATGGCCTGCTGGCCGCCTACTGCTACCTGATTGGTGGCGGGCACGAGTCGGACGATCCGGGCCGGCCGATTCAGGAGCAGCGAGCTGTTTCCCACGGCGTGTCGCTGGGAGACAACGTCTGGCTCGGCGCCGGCGTCAAGGTTCTGGACGGTGTGACCATCGGTGCCGACTCGATCATCGGCGCCGGGGCGGTCGTGTCGAGCGAGATCCCCGAAGGAAGCGTAGCGGCTGGAGTACCTGCGCGTGTGACTCGCGCGCGTTGACGGAGTATTTCCGAAGATGCCATTGCCCGTAGCCCATTCACTTGCCGGAGTCGCGGTCTTCAAGGGACTGGACGCCGACGGCACCCTTTTCGCCTGGAAGCGCCTGCTGGCGGCGGTGTTCATCGCCAACGCCGCGGACCTGGACATGATCCCCGGGATCATGGTCGGCGAGCCGAATCTCTACCATCACGTGGGGTTCAGCCACAGCGCTCTGTTCGCGATCGCCGCTGCCCTGTCGGTGGGCGTCGTTGCCGCGCTGGCCGGCAAGCGCTGGCCGACCGTCGGTGGTCGGTGGTCGGCGGTCGCCGGCACCTCGGTGATGGTTGCCGCGTTGATGTTGTCGCACGTGCTGCTGGACTCACTCAACAGGGACTTGCGACCGCCCGCGGGCGTGCCGATGTTCTGGCCGCTGACGAAGGATTACGTACAGATCTATCCCTGGTTCGTCGAGGTGGCAAAGCTCGGAGGCGCGGGGACCCCACTGCAGTTCATTGCCAGCGTGCTGAACGTCCACAACCTGTACGCCATGATGTGGGAAGTGCTGAGCCTGGCACCGGTCATCGCACTCGCGGCGTGGTGGCGCGCTCGCCGTCCGGTCGCCAGCGAACGCGTGGAGGGAGCGACGCTCCGTGAGCCGGTCTGAGGGGACTCAGACGCTGCGTATCGCACTGGCGCAGGTTGCGGCGTCGGACGATACCGAGGCCAATGTGCAGCGGGGGCTCGATCGTGTCGCCGCCGCTGCGGCCAGCGGTTGCTCGCTATGCGTGTTCCCGGAGATGGCGTTTCATCCCTTCTTTCCGCAGCATCGCGCCGACGCCCGCTTCTTCGACTGGGCGGAGCCGATCCCGGGGCCGATCACCGAGGCCTTCCAGCGCCAGGCGGCCGCGCACGGCATCGTCGTCGTACCCAACATCTTCGAGCTGGCCGGCCCCGGCCGGCACTACGATGCATCGCCGATCATCGACGCCGACGGGGCTCTGGTCGGCGTCGCCCGCATGCTCCACATCGCCGAGGAGCCGGGTTTCAACGAGCGTTTCTACTATTGGCCGGGAGACTCGGGCTTCGAGGTGTACCAAACGGCGGCGGCGGCGATCGGATTG
>CBDUAS010000512.1:0-3254 GCA_965365185.1 uncultured bacterium
GAAGCCGGTGGCGTGCGAGGGGTCGGCGATGATCGGCAGGTGCGTCGCCTGCTGCACCACGGGTACCGCCGAGATATCGAACGTGTTGCGCAGCGCCGTCTCGAACGTACGGATGCCGCGCTCGCACAGGATGACCTGGTGGTTGCCCCCGGCAAGGATGTATTCCGCCGACATCAGCAAGTCCTCGATCGTCGCCGACAGGCCGCGCTTGAGCAGCACCGGCTTGTCCGCCCGCCCCAGCGCCTTGAGCAAGGCAAAGTTCTGCATGTTGCGGGCGCCGACCTGGAAGATGTCGACGTACTCGCTCATGAGCTCTACCTGCGACGCGTCCATGACCTCGGACACCGTGCCCAGGCCGTAGGCGTCTGCCGCCTCACGCTGGTAGCGCAGGCCCTCGGCGCCCAGGCCCTGGAAGGAATACGGTGAAGTTCGCGGTTTGAAGGCGCCGCCGCGCAGCACCCGGGCGCCCGCCTTGGCGACGATCTCCGCCACCTTGTGGATCTGTTCCTCGCTTTCGATCGAGCAGGGCCCGGCCATCACCACGACCGGCTTGTCCCCGATGTGCACGCCGTCGACCGGGATCACCGTGTTCTCTGCCCGGAACGATCGCGACACCAGCTTGTACGGCTTGCTGATGCGGAAGACTTCCTTGACGCCCTCGAGAACCTCGAGCTCGCGCGGATCCACCGCCTCGGTGTTCCCACCCACGGCGCCGATGACCGTGCGCTCGGCGCCGCTGGAGCGGTGTGCGTCGAAGCCGAGCTCGGTCAAGCGCTCGATGACATGCTCGATTTGGGGCTCGGTGGCCCCTTGGATCATGACAACGACCATGCCGTTTCCTCCCAGCCCCCGCACGAGAGCTCGCGTAACTGTCTCACTCGTTTTCATCGTCCTTGTAGACCATTCGCTCGAGGCGCCGCGCCTCATCGACGATGCGCTCGAACAGCCTCCGGATCGCACCGTCGTCCAGAGGCCCTGGGTTGGCAGCGATTACACGTTCGAAGACCTTCAACTCTCTGTCCGGCTGGTACACCGGCGCCCCCAGCCTGTGCTTGGCATCGCCGATCACGCGCACCTGCTCGGCACGCTCGTTCAGCAGCCGCACGATTCTCTGGTCGATTCGGTCGATCTCCAGGCGGGCCTCCTCGATGACCGACATGTCCACATCGTCGTGGCGATCGCTCACCGTCCCGCCCTCCCGTCGCCGCCGGCCAGGCCCGCGGCCCGTTCGCACAGGGGTCGGATGAGGGCGGCCGCCGCGCCTACGGCATCTTCGTCCGACGCCCCGCCGCCCCCGCTCGACTCGATCGCGTCGATCAGCGCGCTGCCGACCACGACACCATCGGCCCAGGGCCCCAGTGCGGCGACGTGCTGCGGGCGCTTGATGCCGAACCCGACGACGAATGGCTTGCGTGCCAGCGTCCGCATCCGCTGCAGGAACTCGATCGTTCGCGACTCCACGTCGCCACGCGCCCCGGTCACGCCGGTGACGGTGACACAGTATGAAAAATGCGTCGATGCGGCATCGACCGTGCGAATGCGCTCATCCGGCGCGTTGGGCGCGACGAGGAACGTCGCCGACACACCCAGGCGCTCGCAGCCGGCGAGCAGCTCGCCCGCCTCTTCGGGCGGCATGTCCGCAATGATCAACCCGTCGACGCCGGAGCCCGAGGCATCGTCCAGAAAACGCTCCAGGCCGTACGCGTACAGCGGGTTGCAGTAGCCCATGAGAATCAGTGGCGTGTCGAGTCCACCTTCGCGCAACTCGCGCACGGCAGCCAGCGCCTTGGCGACGCTCATACCGTTGCGCAGGGCGATCTCCGAGGAACCCTGAATGGTGGGACCGTCGGCCAGCGGGTCGGAAAACGGCATGCCGATCTCGACCATGTCGGCTCCCGCCTCGCACAGCCCGCGCACCAGGGGAACGGTGGAGGTCGCCCGGGGAAATCCCGCCGTGATGAACGGAACCACCAGGGGGCGACCTTGCCCGCGACCCGCGTTGAAGGCACGAGAGATGCGATCGTCGACGGCGCTCATCGCAAGTCTTCCTCGGGGTGATCGTCGAGGTGCTCTGCAATCGCCTCGACGTCCTTGTCGCCGCGCCCCGACAGGCACACCACGATGCGATCGCCCTCGCCGATCGCGCCGGCTTCCGCCATCTCGTAGAGCTTGGCAACGGCGTGCGCGGTTTCGAGCGCGGCAATGATCCCCTCACATCGCGACAGTCGCTGCAGGGCAATGACCGCCTGCGTATCGGTCACGGAGGCGTAGGTCACCCGGCCGGAGTCCTTGAGAAACGCGTGCTGCGGGCCGACGCCCGGGTAATCGAGCCCGGCAGAGATCGAGTGCGCCAGGGTTACCTGACCGTCGTCGTCCTGCAGCACGTATGAACGCGCTCCGTGGAGCACGCCGACCGCGCCGCGCGACAGGGTGGCGGAATGCGCCCCCGTTTCGATGCCACGGCCGGCGGCCTCCACGCCCAGGATCGCCACGTCGTCGTCGAGCCAGTCGGCAAACAAGCCGATGGCGTTGCTGCCGCCACCCACGCAGGCGACGAGCAAATCGGGGGCGCCCTCCTCGAGGGCGGCGAGCTGCGCCCGCACCTCGCGGCCGATCACCGCCTGGAAGTCGCGCACCATCGCCGGATACGGGTGCGGCCCGACGACGGAACCGAGAATGTAGAAGGTCGACTCGACGTTCGTGACCCAGTCTCGGATGGCCTCGTTGGTTGCGTCCTTGAGCGTCCGGCTGCCCGACGAGACCGGCACCACGCGGGCCCCGAGAAGCTGCATGCGGAATACGTTGAGCTTCTGCCGGCGGATGTCCTCCTCACCCATGTAGACGGTGCAATCGAGCCCGAACATCGCCGCCACGGTGGCGCTGGCGACACCGTGCTGGCCGGCGCCCGTCTCGGCGATCACTCGGCGCTTGCCCATGCGCTGCGCCAGCAACCCCTGGCCGAGGGTGTTGTTGATCTTGTGCGCGCCGGTGTGCAACAGGTCCTCGCGCTTGAGCCACACGGTCGCACCGCCGAGCTCCCGCCCGAGGCCAGGGGCCCGGTACAGCGGCGTCGGCCGCCCGGCGTAGTCGCGCAACAGCTCATCGAGCGTGCAGCGGAACTGATCGTCGCGCATGGCGTCGACGTGTGCATCGGCCAGCTCCCGCAGGGCCGGCATCAGCGTCTCGGGCACGAAACGGCCACCGAAACGACCGAAGCGGCCATGCTCGTCCGGCAGGCTTGCGTGTGTCGTCGT
>CBDUAS010000513.1:0-3235 GCA_965365185.1 uncultured bacterium
GCTAGCGTTGTGCCACGAACGAGGCACAACGCTAGCGGGCCCCGGTGAAAGCCTGACGGGCGCGGTTGCGGCCGCAAGGGGGGCGTCGGAGGGCGGGGCTGGTCAGAACTTGAACCAGCCGCTGACGCCCACGCGCGCGAATCCCAGCCGGCCGAGGTGGAGGTTCGCCTCCGGCCGAATCTCGAACCGCTCGCCCACCTTGAACGCCCAGCCGAATCCGACCACGAGGCCGCCGCCGTTGTCGCGCTCCTCGCGGACCTCGGGGTTGTCGACGTCGACCACCCAGCGCCGATCGGCGGTCATGCGGTGATAGCGATGGTAGGTGTCCTTGTGCCACGATCCGAAGCCGCCGAACAGCAGGTAAGGACGATGCCGCAGGTCGCTGAACTCCCAGCGCGCCTTCAGTTCGAGATAGGCGAAGTAGTCGTGCCGGAGTCCAAGATACGTCGCGCCTTCGTGCTCGAAGCTGTAGCGGTCGTATCCACGCGTCCACACCCCCTCCCCAACGATGGACCAGCTCTCGTTGAAACGGGCCTCGAACCCCCCGCTGGCACCGGGAGTTCCCGGCTCTTCACACTCGATGCAGACAGCCGTACCGTAGAGGACTCCCGCACCGACGGCGAAACGCGGCGCCACCTCACGCCCGCCCGCCTCCTGCGCCAGACCGTCCGTGGGAATCGGCAAGGCGAGCAGCAAGCCCGAGGCGACGAGCGCCGACCGTAGCAAAGGCGTACCGTGCAGGCGTGCTTCGAGCATTCGAACCTCCTTTCGTCGCCCCGCCGGGGGCCGCGATGGTTTCCTCGTTCATTGCCCGGTGAGGAAAACCGCGTCCGGAGTTACCGCTTTCCGGCAGACGGGAGGGATTCCGGGCCCGCGGTCGTGACCAGCCCCCGGTGCTATCGACGGCCATCGGACGGCGAGACGGCGCCGCCCCTCAGGGTCCAGGACTGCGCCGGAGAACGGTCGCCAACAACACGCTGGCGAAAACGAGCAGCGCTCCCGCAGCCTGTCGCGCGCTGATTCGCTCGCCGAGAAACGCCGCCGCCCAGAACAGCGACAGGACGACCTCGACCGGCAGGAGCAGGGCCGTCTGGGCACCCCCGAGCAGACGCACGCCCTCGATGGCGGCAAGGCGCGCGACCGCGGTGCCGACCACCCCCGACCAAACCACGACGGCCCATCCGGCGGCGTCGAGCGGCCCGCCGGGATTGCCGAGCGGCCGCATGAGCACCGATCCGATCGCCAGAACGGTGACGATCCAGAGAGCCGAGGTGGATGCCGCGTAGCCCACCAGGCGCGCGTGCAAGATCAACATGTAGAAGGCGTACAGCACGGCGCACCCGAGAATGAGTGCAACGCCGACAGGATCCACCGTTCCGCCGAAGTCGGCGATGAGCGCCAGTCCCGAAAGGGCGAGGCTGAGGCGGATCATGTCGCGTCGATTGACGGACTCACCGCGAAGGTGCAGCAGCAACAGCAGAAGCGCCGGGTAGACAGAGAAGATCAGAATGGCGACCGACGCCCCTACCCTTCGCAGCCCCAGGTAGAACAGGAGCAGGTTGAGGGCGTTGATGGCCCCCGCAAGGGTGCAGTCGCGCAGTCCCCGCGGGTCGATGCGCATGCGGTGCGGCCGCGTTACGCCGATCCACAGCCACAACAAGCCGGCACCCAGCACCATGCGCGGCGCCAGGAGCTGCAGCGGATCCGCACCGGACTGCAGACCGTAGCGGACCACGCTAGGCACGGTGCTCAGGCACAGCGCGGCCAGCAATACCAGCAGGAGACCCCGCGACCTATCGTGCACGCCACCTCCACCTGCGACGTTCCGCTGCTTCACACGGGCCCCGCCCGAGCGACCGCAAGCATGCGTCCGGGGATCTCCGGTCGACCTTCCGCGGCGCAGATAAGCGACCGTCGCGGTACATGGACACTGTGAACGAACGGCTGGCTCGCCGAACGCAGGGTAACCTGCCCGACGCGCCGGAAAGGAGGGAAAGGTGATCGATTTCATCGTCGGCGGCTTCGTCCAGGCCGGGGTGGCGCTGCTGCTGGCGTCCCTTCTGTATGTCGGCAGCGTCGGCTGGAGGCGTGCCCGAGGTCAGCGGAGCGAGACCTGGAGCCGCTGGACCGGCCTGCATTTGCCGCCGCGCCCGGCCGACGGCATCTTCTTCTTCGTCTCGTTTTTCCTCATCGGCGCCGGGTTCGCGCTGCTGACCCGGTTCCTGGTGCCCGACTACCTGGAGATGGCTCGACAGACCCCACAACATCGCATCGCCGAGCTCTCGTGGTTCGGATTCGCGATGGCGGCGCCCGTCTATGCGTTCATCACCACCGGCTTCTCCGAGGAGCTGCTGTTTCGCGGCGTACTGGCAAAAAGGCTCATGGCCTGGTTGGGTACAGGGTCAGGTAACGTCGTACAGGCGATGCTCTTCGGCCTGTTGCACGCCTACCTCGTGAGAATCGGCGCCCCGGAATCCGGCGCGGTCACATACGTTCTCTTGGGCGGCTTCGTGACGGCGATGGCCTGGGTCGCGGGCTGGGCGATGGAAGAACGCGGCAATGGATCGATATTTCTCCCCTGGCTGATGCACGGGGGAGCCAACCTGGCAACGACGTTGGTGTATCTCGCCGCACCGGTGCCGTCTTGAACGCCGAAGTCGAACCGGAAATGTACGTGGACTACCGCTGAAGCCGGCGATCGCCGTCGTCGACGATCAGTACCTCTCAGGGACCCTTCGAATCGGCGGGCGGTGCCCGGCGTGTTCCCTCGTAATGCTGATTCAGGGGCCAGTCGAAGCTCAGTCCGCCGACCAACTCGATATGCGAAACGTAGCTCGCACGGATGCTCAGGGTCGCTCCACGCTTGCTGACGACGATCGCCTCCGGTCGAATCTCGAGGCCGAGGCGGCTCGCCTCCCGCACGAGTCGACGGTGGATGGCTGACGCGGGCTCGGCGATCGGCCCGTAGAGAACCTCATCTTGCATCGCCTGCGCGAATTGGAATGATCCGAGCACGGCGGGAACCACCTTGGTCGCACCGTACAGGAGGCAAGCCCCGAACAGGGCGAAGTAGATCGTCCGCGCCACCGATCGTATTCGGTCGCGGCCGGGCGAGCTACGCATCACGCATCGGCTCGTTCGGCCGGCGCCCGCTCGCGTTGTAGCGGCTGGCGCGGCGCCAATGCACCCCGGGTCAACCGCGCCAGCAGGGTTCCCTCCAGGTGAAGCGTCGACG
>CBDUAS010000514.1:0-3230 GCA_965365185.1 uncultured bacterium
GTGACCATGGGGCGCAAGCTCGCGGCGGTGCGCTCCTTCTGTAGTTGGCTTTGCCGTAACGGCGTGCTGCAGGCCAACCCTGCCCGTGCCATCCGCAATCCCAAGGCTCCGCAACAGCTTCCGCGATTTCTCAGCGAGCCCGAGATCTCCGCCTTGCTCGAGGCCCCGGACGACAGCGACATCGGACGTCGCGACCGGGCCATTCTCGAGCTGCTGTACGCCACCGGGCTGAGGGCGAGCGAGATCGTCTCCCTCGACCGCGACGGCGTGAACTTCGACGGGCGCACTGTCCGCGTCGTCGGCAAGGGCCGGAAGGAGCGCATCGTGCCGTTCGGCAGCCGTGCCGCCGCAGCGTTGCGGCAGTACACCGCCGTTCGCCGGCGCTGGAACGGCAACGACAGGCCGGCGTTGTTTCTCTCGCCCGCCGGCAGGCGCCTTTCGACCGATGCTCTGCGCAAGCTCCTGGCCCGGCGTCTGCGCGACGCCGCGATCGACAAGCGCGTCACTCCGCACGCCATCCGCCACTCGTTCGCCACTCACCTGCTGAACGCGGGTGCCGACCTGCGCGCCATCCAGGAGCTTCTCGGGCACGCCTCCCTGGCCACAACGCAGCGCTACACACACGTATCGACGAGGCGGCTGAAAGCCGTCTACGACAAGGCGCACCCACGCGCCTGACGCCGAACCTGCCTGACGGCTGCCGCTGGAGCGGCCTCGCCAACCATTCATGCGTGCGTCGCGCCGTCCACGCTCGACGCCGAGGCGTCGGCCGGCGCAGTTGCTACAATCCCCGGATGACAGAATGGCACCACACGACGGTATGTTGCGTGCGCCGCGGAAACGCCGTGGCCATGGTCTCGGACGGGCAAGTCAGCTTGGACACGTCGATCATGAAACACGGCGCCAAGAAGGTCCGAAGGCTGCACGAAGACAGCGTTATTGTCGGCTTCGCCGGCTCATCGGCAGACGGTCTGGCCCTTCTCGGCCGGTTCGAAGGGAAGCTCAAGGAGTTCCACGGCAACTTGCGCCGCGCCGCGGTCGAGCTGGCCAAGGACTGGCGCATGGATCGCAGCCTGCGCAACCTGCAGGCGCTGATGATCGTCGCCGACACCGACGCGTCGATTCTCCTGTCCGGAACCGGGGACGTCATCGAACCGGATGACGGCGTGCTGACCATCGGCTCCGGTGGTCCGATGGCGCTTGCGGCCGCGCGAGCGCTGCTCGCACACAGCGATTTCGACGCCGAGACCATCGCGCGGGAGGCGGTGAGCATTGCCGCGGGAATCGACATCTACACCAACGACAACCTCACGGTCGAGGTACTGACGGCTGAGCAGCGCAAAGCCGAGGAATCCGCCGAATGGTGATACGACTACCCGAGAGCGTCGAGGCCATGCGCGCCGTCGCCAGCGCCGATACCGAAGATCTGACGCCGCGCGAGATCGTCGCCGAGCTCGACAAGTACATCGTCGGTCAAGCGGCGGCGAAGCGCGCCGTGGCCATCGCCATGCGCAACCGCCGGCGCCGCCTACGCCTTCCGGAGGACCTGCGCGACGAGGTTGCGCCCAAGAACATCATCATGATGGGCCCGACCGGCGTGGGAAAGACGGAGATCTCGCGTCGGCTGTCAAAACTGACGGGATCGCCCTTTTCCAAAGTCGAGGCGACGAAGTTCACCGAGGTTGGGTACGTCGGCCGCGACGTCGAGTCGATGGTGCGCGATCTGGTGGAGATTGCCATCAATCTGATCAAGGACGAGAAAACCGAAGAGGTGCGCCCCAAGGCGCGCAGGCAGGCGGAGGAGCAACTGCTCGACGTGCTGTTACCGCCGTCGCCACAGACTCGGCCGGCCGAGGGCATGGGAGGAACGCAGCCGAACGAGATCGATTCGCGTGCCGAGCGACGCGCCACGCGGGAGAAGCTGCGAGCCCAGTTGCACAACGGCGAGCTCGATGATCGCACGGTCGAGTTGACGGTTACGGAAAACCAGTTTCCCAGCTTTCAGATCTTCACCGGCCAGGGCACCGAGCAAATGGACGTCAATCTACGGAACATGATGCCGGGGTTGTTCGGTGGCCGCAGCTCCCGCCGACGGATGTCGGTTCCCGACGCTCTGCAGCATCTGGAGCGCGAAGCCGCGGCCGGCTTGCTCGACGAGCAGGAGATCACCCGCGAGGCGATTCGCCGGGTGGAGAGCTCGGGCATCATCTTTCTCGACGAGATCGACAAGATTGCCGGCCGCCAGGGCGGCTCCGGGCCCGACGTTTCCCGCGAGGGCGTGCAGCGCGACATTCTGCCGATCGTCGAAGGCAGCGTGGTCAACACGCGCTACGGCATGGTGCGCACCGACCATATCCTCTTCCTCGCCGCAGGCGCGTTTCACATGAGCAAGCCCAGCGACCTGATTCCCGAGCTTCAGGGACGCTTTCCCATCCGCGTCGAGCTCGATCCGCTCGACCGCGACGACCTGGTGCGGATTCTCAAGGAACCGGAGAATTCACTGGTGCGCCAGTACACCGCCTTGCTCCGCACCGAGGGTATGGAGGTAAAGTTCACCGAAGACGCCATCGAGGCCATTGCCGAATACGCCGCGCTGGTGAATGATCGCACGGAGAATATCGGCGCTCGCCGGCTCTATACGGTCATGGAGCATGTCGTCGACGAGCTTTCGTTCACGGCTCCGGAACGCTCCGGTGAACATGTGACCATCGATGCGGATTATGTGCGCGGGGCGCTCGACGAGCTGGTTACCGACGAGGATCTTTCGAAGTACATCCTGTGAAAGCCCCCTGCACCTTCTGTTCTCGGCCGAACACCGCTTCCCGGCGCCGCACGCCCGTGGTGACCCAGAAATGAACGCGCTCCGGCGTTTCCGAGCTGCGGCTGCGCTCCTGCTGCTGCCGGCTCTAGCCGCCTGCGGCAGCCGCGGTGACCCGCGCCCCCCCATCTATCCCAACCCTCCGTCGATCGACGGGCTCACGGCCGCTCAGCGCGGCGCTTTTGTCGTGCTGCGATTTCCGGAGCCGCCCCTGGAGGCACGTGTCGGCTCCGAAGACGTCGAGCTACAGGAAGTCGAGGTTCTCGTCTACGCGGAGCGTTACCCGGTGCTGACCACGGAGACGTTGATCGCCGGGCTGCAGCGGCGTCGCGACGTCATGATGGACGACGCCGCCGCGGAGGCGGCCGCGGCGCGGGCCCGCGCCGCGCTCGAAGCAGCGACCGCGGCGGGA
>CBDUAS010000515.1:0-3219 GCA_965365185.1 uncultured bacterium
CTCGACGATCGCCATGATGACCGGTTTCGCCCGCCCGTCTCGGTCGACGATCGGAAAGAGCTCCTTCTTGAGCGCCTTCGACGCCGGAAAGAGCCGCGTACCGAAACCGGCGGCAGGGATGACCGCCTTGCGGACCCCGGTCGCTGGCTCGCTCAAAGGTCGGTAGGCCGTTCGTCGGCCTTGCTCGACGAACCCATGACGAGCCTCAGGCACGGCATGTTGAGGTCTCTCTCCACGATCTCGACCACCTTGCGCTGCGACTCTTCGTCCCGGGCGATGAACTGCGCCGAGCCGTCGCCCTGAGAGCCGACACCCTTGCCGCCGAAAACGTAGGGCTCGAGCGGCTCATAGCTCAGCACCTGGTGCAACACGGGCGCCGTGAGCTGCGCGGGGCACGCCGGCGTCAGATGGCGATCGAAGGCGGCCTGCGCCTCGCTCATCAGTGCCCCGAGCCCCGCCGCGTCGCCCCTCTCGAGCATGGATCGCGCCCGGGCGTTGATTTCCGCGTTGATCGGTCCCAGGTATTCGTGGACGCTGCGCTGTAGATCATTCTGCGGGAACGGGTAGCAGTCGTTCAGCTTGCGGAGGATCTGCATCGTGTCCTTGTCGGCGCACAGGTCGACGATGACGAAGAACAGATCCTCGGGAACGGAAATCTCCGTCACGTCCAGGCGATCGGCATCGTAGATCATCAGGACGGGCTTGTTTCCGTAAGCGCAGCCCTGGTCCATCCGCCCGCAACGAGACGGCGTGGTGGTCTCGCCGAGATACGCGTACTCCATCTCTCCGCGGACGGTCATCTTGAGGTCGTAGATGCGGTTGAACGCACGGGCCGTGAGGACGCAAATCGCCGCGCTCGAGGAAAGCCCCTTCTTGATCGGCAGGTCCGTAAGGTAGTTGTCGATCTCGAGTCCGCGGACCTGGTGGTGGGTCAACATCTGATAGGCCACGCCGGCGACGTAGCTGAAGAAGCCTCCCTTCTCCGCCTCCGCCAGCAGCGCCGCCGGCTCCATCGGGATCTCCAGCGGGCCCTTCCGCAGGCCGTCGTCGGTCGTGGACCACAGAACCAGCTTCGACGGATGCGCCTTCACCGTCGCGTAAACGCCCTGATTGGTGCCGGTGATAATCGTGTAGCCCTTCTCGATTTCGGTGTTGATGCGACGATAGTGCCCGGCCCAGTCGCTGTGCTCACCGAACAGACAGACACGCCCCGGAACGAAGAGCTTCATTCGTGCTGTCTCCGGATTTCTTTCATCTCGAAATGCGCCCGAGCGCATCGACGACCGCATTCGGCCCGCTGCTCGGCATTGTAGTGCAGCCATCGATGTCCGTGGCCGGTCCCCGGAGTGCCGTCCGTCAGCGAGCCGCGATCGTGGACGGCGACCTCGCGAGGATTCCGGGCTACAATCGCCGCCTTATGCGGAGCTTCTTCATGCGCGCGGTCGTGGCCGGCAGCATCGTGCTGATCGGTTGTGCACCTGCACCCGTAACTGTCTCGGCGGGTCCGCCGAACATCGTCATCCTGTTTGCCGACGACCTCGGCTACGGCGATCTCGGGGCGTACGGGCACCCGACCATTCGCACGCCCAACCTCGATCGCATGGCGGCCGAGGGGATGAAGTTCACGCAGTTTTACGTCGGGGCATCGGTGTGCACGCCGAGCCGGGCGGCTCTGTTGACCGGCCGGCTGCCGATCCGTAGCGGTATGGCCAACGACCGCTTCCGGGTGATCTTTCCACCTTCTCGAGGAGGCTTGCCGGCGTCCGAGGTCACGCTGGCCGAGGCGCTGCAGACAGCGGGCTACGCCACGGGCATTGTCGGAAAGTGGCACCTGGGCCATCGCCCCGAGCACCTGCCGACCAGCCACGGTTTCGACGAGTACTTCGGCCTGCCCTATTCCAACGACATGAGTGCGGTGATGTACCCGAGATTGGCCGATCGGGGCTACACGGCGTTGCCGTTGATGCGCGGCTTCGAAATCGTCGAGGAGGAACCCGACCAGCACACCCTGACCCGCCGGTACACCGAAGAAGCTGTCGACTTCATCCCACGGAACCGCGATCGCCCGTTCTTTCTCTACCTGCCCCATACGTTTCCCCACGTGCCGCTGTTCGCCGGCGAGAGGTTCTCAGGCTCCAGCCCCCGCGGCCTCTATGGTGACGTGGTCGAGGAGCTCGACTGGAGCACCGGCCAGATTCTCGGCACCCTGCGCGAGATCGGACTGGCCGAAAACACGCTGGTCGTCTTCACCAGCGACAACGGCCCCTGGATCACCGAGGGTTTCGACGGCGGCTCCGCCGGACTGCTTCACGATGGCAAGGGAACGACGTGGGAGGGAGGGATGCGCGTTCCCGCGATCGCCTGGTGGCCGGGCACCATCGAGCCCGGGCAAACGTCCGCGGCGCTGGCGACGACCATGGATCTGTATGCCACCGCGCTCGCTCTCGCCGGCGTCGCGCCGCCCGCCGACCGCATTGTCGACGGCGTCGATCTCACACCGCTTTTGCGCGGCGAGCGGGAGCAGGTGCGCGACCGCGTCTTCTTCTATCGCGGCACGCGCCTGTTCGCCGTGCGCAAGGGGCCCTGGAAGCTGCACTTCCTCACCCAGTCGGCGTACGTCGGCGACGAGCCAGTGGTGCGCGATCCTCCGGCGCTCTACAACCTCGACCAGGATCCCTCCGAGCGCTTCGACGTCGCCGCCGAGCACCCCGAGGTGATCGCCGACATCCTGTCGATGGTCGAGCAACATCGGTTCGATCTCGTGCGGGCGCCAACGCAGCTCGACATCCCCGCGTGGCGCCAATGACGCACCGCGACGGCATGCTGTTGCGCCTTCTGCCGCTCCTCCTGCTGGCGCCGGCCTGCGTTTCATCTCCGCCGCCGACACCCGCGGACCCGGCTCTCAACGTCCTGTTCATCGCCGTCGACGATCTCCGTCCCGCGCTCGGGGCCTACGGCGAGACCCACATGATCACACCCCACCTCGACCGCCTTGCGGCCGCGGGGCGCCTGTTTCGCAATCACTTCGTGCAGGCTCCGACCTGCGGAGCGTCCCGCTTCGCCTTGTTGACCGGCATGCGTCCGAGCTCGAGTGACCATTTGAGCAACGAAGCGTTCGTCCGGATCCTCGGGCGCGAGGAACAGGAACGGCCGGAGTCCTTCGCCCATCTGTTCCGCCGCAACGGGTACACCACCGCCGCAATCGGCAAGGTGAGCCAC
>CBDUAS010000516.1:0-3215 GCA_965365185.1 uncultured bacterium
CAACGACGGAGGCGCCAACGTCACCCGCGACGGCGGCCAGACCTGGTCGACGCAACACAACCAGCCCACCGCCGAGCTCTATCAGGTCGACGTTTCCGACGATTTCCCGTACCGCCTCTACGCCGGCCAGCAGGATAACTCGACGATCTCCGTTCCCAGCCTGCCCGACGGCTCGACCCCTGGCGGAGCCACCGGGGCCTGGGAGGCACACGGCGGTTGCGAGACCGGTCCGGCGGTGCCCAAACCCGGCGATCCCGATATTGTCTACGCCAACTGCAAGGGCCGCTTCGGCGTCTACAACCGGCGCACGGGCCAGGAGCAGCAGTACTACGTCGGCTTCTGGAACCTGTACGGCAACAACCCCAAGGATCTGGCGTTCCGCTTCCAGCGCGTGGCGCCGATTCACGTGTCGCCGCACGATCCGGATCGTGTCTATCACGGGTCTCAGTACCTGCACGTGACCGAGGACGGCGGCGTCACCTGGGAGACGATCTCGCCCGATCTGACGGCATTCACCCCGGAAACACAGGTGCACTCCGGGGGGCCGATCACCCACGATGCCACCGGCGAGGAGCACTTCGCCGTGATCTACGAGATCCAGGAGTCGCCGCACGAGCGCGGCGTGATCTGGGTGGGAGCCAACGACGGCCCGATCCATCTGACCCGCGACAACGGCGCTACCTGGACCGAAGTAACGCCGCCGCAGCTCGGTCCCTACGGGCGAGTGCAGACCATCGAAGTCTCGCCCCACGATCCGGCCAAGGCATACGCGGCGGTGTTGCGCTATCAGGTCGGTGACTTCACCCCACACGCCTACAAGACCGAGGACTACGGAGCCACCTGGACCCACATTGCCAACGGCATTCCGAATGACGAGCCGGTCCGCGTCGTGCGCGAGGACCCCGACCGCGAGGGCCTCCTCTATGCCGGCACCGAGTTCGGCATGTTCCTCTCGTTCGACGACGGTGCCCATTGGCAGCCGTTCCAGCTCAACTTGCCGCACACGCCGGTGACCGACATCAAGGTGGTGAACAAGGACCTGGTCTTGTCGACCATGGGTCGCAGCTTCTGGATCATGACCAACTTGACGCCGTTGCACGAGGTGACGCCGGAGATCGCCGCGTCGCCGGCACACTTCTTCTCCGTCAACGAGGCTGTCCGGTTCCGCGGCGGCGGTCGTGGTTTCGGGCGCAGTGCCGATCCGGCGGCGCCGCAATACGCGCCGGCGGGTGCTTACTTCGACTACTGGTTCGGCGAGCGGCCCGCGGGCGAGGTGACGCTGGAGATCTTCGATGCAGACGGCACCCTCGTGCGCGGCTTCTCCAGCTCCGCTTCCGGGATCAGCTTTCAGGTGCCCGACGAGCCCAGCATGAGGGAGTGGCGCCTCGAGCGCGTCGGGACGCCGCGGTTGCCGGCGGACGCCGGCATGCACCGGTTTGTCTGGGACCTGCGGCACGCCGGTCCGTGGTCGCCGCCGCGCGGCGGCCGTGGCGGCGGTGGCGGTGGGGGTGGCCCGATGGTACCTCCGGGGACCTACGAGGCACGTCTCAGCGCCGGCGACTGGAGCGCTACCGAGACCTTCGAGGTGGTCATGGACCCGCGCGTCACCGCGGAGGGGATCACTGCCGACATGGTCGAGCGCCAGGCGGCGTTCGCACTGGAAGTTCGAGATACGCTGAGCAACGCACGGCTGGCGGCCCAGAAGCTGGGCGAAGCGCGCACCGAGCTGGAGGGTGCAGAAACCAGCCAGGCGCAGGCGCTCGACGAGGCGCTCGAGATCATCGAGAAGGAGTTCGTCGACGAGCCCTACCGGTATGCGCCGATCATGCTGTTGGGGCAGATCCAGTACCTGTACGGAAACCTCAACTCGGCGGACCAAGAGCCGGGCCGCGACGCGATCTCGCGCCATGAAGAGCTGGCGGAGACGCTCGACGGATTGATCGAGGAGCTCGAGAGGCTGCTCAGCACCATGCGGAATTGAAGCCGCTCCCTGCAGGGGCCGTGCGTCGGACGGCGCGCGGCCCCTCGACGGGCGCGGCAATCGCTCCTCGGCGTGGATTGCTCGACACGTCTCGGAGTAGCTCCCGACTCGCCCCTCGGCCTTCGGGCTCAGGCGCCTTCGTCATCGAGCTCGCTGAGGTTGGCCTGGAAGCGGCGCAGCGTTTCCAACGTGATGCGCAGGTCCCTCTTGGCGATGCCGCGGGTCGTGCGACTCAGTAGCCCCTCGGCGACGGGGATCAACTCGTCCCGCAGCGCGCGCCCCTTCGGCGTGACCCAGGTCTGCACGGCGCGGCGGTCGTCGGGGTCCTGCTCGCGCCGCACCAGACCCTTCCCGACCATGCCGTCGAGAAGCCGGGTCACCGTGCTGCGGTCGCGAAGGGTGGTGTCGGCCAGTTCCGCCGGGCGCTGTCCGTCTTCCTTGCAGAGCCGGTTGAGAAGGCCCCACTCCTCGGGAGTGATGTCACGACCCGTGGCTTCGAACCTGGTGCGAAATGCGGCGCGCAGGATGTGAGCCGTTCGTCCGACGACGAATCCGATGGCGGAATCGAGAAGGAAGGGCAAGGGGGCTTCCTCGCTTCAATGCGGCTACGCGCACTCCGAAAAAACGTGCAGACTACAGTAGTTGCAGTCTACATATATCTACGACGGGTCCTGCCATGCAAGCCCGGCCTGCTAGATTCGCTTCTGGAAGCGCACCGCCGCCAGAGCCAGGAACAAGGTCCCGAAGGCGGCGAGCGCCGCTGCCTGAGGCCACAGGACGTCGATGCCGACGCCCTTCAGAAAGATGCCGCGCAAGATAATGGCGTAGTACCGCAGCGGGATGGCGTAGGTGACGTACTGGATGACCTCGGGCATGTTGGCGATCGGGAAGATCAGCCCTGACAGATAAACCTGGGGCAGCAGGAGCGCGAACGCGGAGCCCATCATCGCCTGTTGCTGGGTGCGGGCGATGGTCGACACGAGCAGGCCGAGCCCAAGGGTGTTGAGCAGCAACAACATGGTCAGCAAGACCAGCAACACGAGCGAGCCGCGCAGCGGCACGCCGAACCAGAGGACCGCCACCCCCGTCACCAGGAAGGTGACGATCACGCCGATCAGCCCGAAGGGAGCAAGCTTGCCGATGATCAGTTGCCAGGGCTTGATCGGCGTCACCACGAGCTGCTCCATCGTGCCGATCTCCTTCTCCCGCACCACGCCCATCGACGACAGCACCA
>CBDUAS010000517.1:0-3194 GCA_965365185.1 uncultured bacterium
CTCGTCGAGCGGGCCGTCGAGCTCCGCACGCACTCGGACCGATTCGGCAACCTGTATGGCCAGATCTTCGCGGTGCGGGCCCAGATGGATATGCGGCTCCACACGGCGGGTGATTGGAAGGCCTACGAGGAGTTGGCGGTGGAGAAGCTCGGGCCGGACTGCGCCCGGTGGTTGGCGACCGGGGAGCTTCCCTGAAACTCGACGCGCGGGCGTGCTGGAAAGCACACTCGCCCGAGTCGGAGTCCGACCACACGCCGATCAGCCTCGGGGCGGAAATAGTGAATCTCAGGAAGCCGCGGTCCGCTCCTTCGAGCTTGTCGGGTCGCTCATCGACGTCCATGCGGTCCACCAGGCACGGGCATCGTCGCCTCTCCATGGGTATGCCGCCGCCAGCCCATCGAGGAAGGCGATGATCTCGTCCATGCTTTGCGGGCGGGCCGCGATATCGCGCAGCAGACACTGGGCGATCAACCGTGTTAGCTCGGCCGGAGTGCCGTCGGGAAGAGAGCCTGCCACATCCACCTCGCCGCGGTTGAGCGACTGCAGCAGCACCTCCTCGGGCGTGTCACCTTCGACGACCTCCCGGCCGCTCAGCAGGTGGAACGCCATCGCGCCGAACGAGTAGATATCCGATCGGACATCCACCGCGTCGGGTGTCCGGATTCGCTCGGGCGCGATGTACGCGGGTGTACCGCCGAGCAGGTTTTCACGCGTGATCTGAGCCGTCGACGCGACACCGCGTGCCAGTCCGAAGTCGAGGACTTTCACCGTGTCGGCCCCGTCGGTGCGTTCGCAGATCATGACGTTGGCCGGCTTCACGTCACGGTGGACGATGCCGGCCGCGTGTGCCTCGCGCAGCGAGCCCGCGACCTGTTGCAGGATGGCGATCGCCCGCGGCGGGCGCTGTGGACCATTGACGTGTACGAGCTCCGACAGGGTGATTCCGGGCACATATTCCATGACGTAGAACAGTGATCCCGTGTCGGTTCGACCGTAGTCGAACACCTGGATGATGTTGGGGTGATTCAAGCCGGCCACGACGTGCACTTCACGCTCGAAACGCGCCATCGCATCGTCGCCGTCCATACCGGGTTTCAGGACCTTGATGGCGACAGGGCGGCGCAGCATGGAATGGGTCGCCCGATAGACCCGAGACATGCCGCCCTCGCCGATCGGCTCCTGCAGGCGATAGCGGCCGAGTCGACGCTTGTCGACCGCTCGACGACTCAGGTCGCGAACCGAGACCGTCGACAACACGCCGTAGGCGGACACGCCGAGCAGTAACGCCACCATGACGCCGAAGCCGAGCCGGATGGTTCGCAACGCTCCGTAAGCCTGCCCGTAGGGCATCTCGGTGGCGACACCCAGGTGGAACTCGGGGAGCCAGGTGGACGTCCCCACGACATACCTGCCGGTGAAGTCGCGGTAGCCGTCCAGGTCGATCCCCGAGCCGCCGGTCGTGGCCTGTACGGCCATGTGGGTCAGCGGCCGCTCGGTGCTCGGCGGCGGGAATCCCGCCGCAAGGTCTCCGCCCGGGTCGCGAACCTCCAGGTTGAACGCGGCGTTGACGCCTTCGACGGACGGAATCAGCCCCAGCGCCGTGAGTTCGGCGAGGTCGCCCACCTCGGTGACGATAAGACCGTCTTCGTTGAACGCGTAGGTGTGCCCCGACTCCGCCAGTCGCGCGGTCTGGAGCGCCTGCGTCATCGGCGTGACCGAAGCAATGCGGGCGCCGAGCGCGGCAACGACAGTGCCGTCATCGCCACGGATCGGAGCCGCAACGACCAGGCGGGCGGACGCTGCGCGGGTCGGCGGCGGTTCGCGATCGGCGTTGCCGGCCGTCGACGGCACAGCGGGTGCCGGAGTCGCGTTCGGCGTGCTGATCAGGCCGGGGGACGTGAACGGTGGTGTCGCGATCACGTCGCCGAGAAACACCGATGCCACGTATCGGCCGCCCTGCGCCGACATGCGACGGGCGCCTTCAATCCCGCTGTCTCCCGGGCCGCGCGAGATCATCAGGCCCTCCCGACTCATCGCGTTCACGCCGAGGATTCCCGGGCGCGCGAGAAGCGGGGCGAGCGCCGCGGAGAGCTCCGTATTGGCCGGATGGTCGAAGATCTCGGCCCCGGCCACGTCCCGACCACGCGCATGTTCGATAAGCTCGAGAATGGGAGCCCGCACCGACGGCATTGCGGCCCAGTCGCGCATCATGGCCTGTTGATCCCGGAGCCAGGCGGCGAGTGCCGCGACGTTGGCGTTGTGCACCTCGGTGAGACGCGCGCCGGTGACCTCCGTGAGTTGCCGACGGGCCTGGAGGTCGACGGCGACGCCGATGAAGGCGACGGCCGCGGTGATCAGCAGCAGCGCCGCGGCGATGCGACGCCGTCCCGCCTTGGCATTCCAGGCGAGCCGGCGCGAGGGCCCGGTTGGTCTCCCCGTTCGGCCCCTTGCGGCGGCTAACAGCTTGTCGACCGGTTGTTCCGTGATGGTGGTTTCGCTGTGATGCCGCAGGAGCGACTCGACCTCTTCGCGCAGCGCCTGGTCATCGCCGCAGCGCTCGTCGAGAAACGGGGCCCGGCGGGATCGCGGGCGTTCGATCGCAGCGAGGAAGATCTCGCCGACCAGAGCATCGTGCGGGCGATTCACGCGGCGTCGTTCCCGGCGAGCCGCCGCCGAAGCCATGCGCGCGTGACGGTCCACTCCCGCTCCAGGGTTCTCTTCGACTGCCCGGAGACCTCGGCGATCTCATCCATCGTCATGCCGCCGAAGAAGCGAAGCTCGACGAGCCGGGCGCGGTCCTGGTTGGTGCGCTCCAGGTCGCTGAGCGCGTCATCGAGTTCAACGACGTCCTCGTCCCGTTCGACCGAGATCGTTCGGGTATCTGCCAGAGCGAGCGGCGTCTGGCCGCCGCCCCGCTTCTGTTGCATCCGCTTGCGCGCCTCATCGACCAGCAGGTGGCGCATGACCGTGGCCGCGACGGCGTAGAAGTGTGACCTGCTGCGCCAGTCCGACGTCGACTCCTTGTCCACCAGCTTGATGAAGGCCTCATGCACTAGCTCGGTGGGCTGCAGGGGCTCGCGCGGCTTGCGCGGCACGAGGTAGCGGGCGGCGAGCGATCGAAGCTCGTCGTACACGAGCTCCATCAGGCGATCGGTCCCCGACCGATCGCCGTGGTTGAGGGCGAAGAGGATTTG
>CBDUAS010000518.1:0-3186 GCA_965365185.1 uncultured bacterium
TGCCGCAGTGCGGCTACTGCCAGGTAGGCCAGGTCATGACGGCGGCGGCACTGCTCGACGACAATCCGCATCCGACCGATGACGACATCGACACCGCCATGGTCGGCGTTGTCTGCCGCTGCGGCACCTACGACCGCATCCGCAGGGCCATTCACCGGGCCGCCGGGAGCGACCGATCATGAGCGCCATCGAGAAGCTCGACCGCCGTGACTTCTTGCGCTTGGGCGGGGTCGCCTCGGGCGGCTTCGTATTGGGTGTGTACGGCGGCTACGCCGGGGCCGAGAAGCTCCTGGGACCGGGGGGCGGGCAGCTCCTGACGACGGGCGCCGATCCGCAACCGCTCAACGCCTTCGTCGCGGTCGCCGACGACGGCACGGTATCGATCTGGGTGGCAAAGACCGACATGGGTCAGGGTGTGCGCACCTCGCTGCCGATGATCGTCGCCGAGGAGCTCGACGCCGCCTGGGACGACGTGCACGTGATCCAGGCCGACGCGCACCCCGACAAGTACGGTCGCATGATGACGGTGGGCAGCTCCAGCGTGCGGCGCGGTGCCTGGATGGACCTGCGGCGCGCCGGCGCTTCTGCCCGGCACATGCTGGTGGCGGCGGCCGCAGCCCGTTGGGACGTCGACGCCGACGAGTGCCGCACCGAGGACAGCGCTGTCATTCACCCGGCCTCGGGGCGTCGATTGACCTACGGCGAGCTCGCCGAGGAGGCGGCGGCGGTGCCGGTGCCGGCGGAGCCGGCGCTCAAGGACCCTTCCGGGTTCAAGCTCATCGGCACGTCGGTGAAGCAGCTCGATACGCCCGCCAAAGTGCGGGGCGAGGCGGCCTTCGGTATCGATGCGCGGGTGCCCGGGATGCTCTTCGGCACCGTGGTGCGCAGCCCTGTGTTCGGCGGCACGGTCGGCAGCTTGGATGCCACCGCCGCCCTGGCGGTAGACGGCGTGCGCCACGTCGTGGAGATCTCCAGCGGCGTTGCCGTCGTCGCCGACAACACCTGGGCGGCCTTCCAAGGTGCAGCCAAGCTCGACGTTGCTTGGGAAGGCGACTTCGCCATGAGCAGCGCCGGCATCTCGGCGCACTTCGCCGAAGTGGCCGAGGGTCCGGGAGCGGAGGCCCGCTCCGAGGGCGACATCGGCGCCGGTATGGCGGCCGTCGAGCGAACGCTCGAGGCCGTCTACGAGGTCCCCTACCTGGCTCACGCAACCATGGAGCCGATGAACTGCACCGCCCACGTGCAGGCGGACCGGGTCGAGGTCTGGGCGCCGACGCAGAACCCGCAGGGGGTGCAGAGCACGGCGGCACGGATTGCCGGCGTTCCGGTGGAGCGGGTTACGGCCCACCCGATGTTTCTCGGCTGCGGCCTCGGCCGGCGCTCCGCCACCGACTTCGTGCAGGATGCCGTGGAAGCCTCGATGAAGGTCGGGGCGCCGGTGCAGGTGCTGTGGCGTCGCGCCGAGGACATGCAGCATGACCTCTACCGGCCGGCCGCCTACGCGAAGTTCCAGGGTGGCGTCGACACCGCCGGCAACGTCGCGGCCTATCGCCTGCGTGCCGTGGCGCAGCCGCTCAGCCCCACGGGCAGCAGTTCCGGCGGCGGCAGGGGAGGCCGCGGCGGCGGGAATGAGGCGCCGAGAGCCGATCGCAACGCGGTCGACGGTCTGGTGACGATGCCCTATGCCGTCGACAACCTGTTGATCGATTACGGGCGCCCCCATCCGCGCGTCCGCGTGCCGACCGGGTACTGGCGCTCGGTCGGGCCGTCGCAAAACTGTTTCATCACCGAGAGCATCATCGACGAGCTTGCCCACCTGGCGGGCCGCGACCCGGTGGAGTTTCGGCTGTCGATGCTCGCGGACGCACCGCGTATCCGACGCACGCTCGAGGTCGCGGCGGAGGCGTCGGGTTGGGGCGAGTCGCTACCGCAAGGCAGGGCGCGGGGGGTCGGACTGGTGATCGACAAGGGCGGCCATGTTTCGGCCGTTGCCGAGGTGTCGGTTCAGGGCGGCTTTCCTCGCGTGCATCGGATCACCGTGGCCGCCGACTACGGCGTCGTCATCAACCCGCTCAACGTCGAGGCGCAAACCGTGGGATGCGTGGTCAACGGCCTCACCGCGGCGCTCTACGGCGAGATCACCATCCGCAACGGTCGCGCCGTACAGAGCAACTTCCACGACTACCAGCTCCTGCGTATCGACGAGATGCCCGAGGTCGAGGTTCACGTCATCGACAGCACCGAGGAGCCGGGGGGCGTGGGCGAGCCGGCCTTGCCGCCGGTTCCCCCCGCGGTCACGAACGCCATCTTCGCACTCACCGGGACCCGCATCCGCAAGCTTCCGATCATGAACACGCGGTTGTAGTCGGGTCGCGAACGGACCGCTATCGCACCTCGGCATTCGGCGCGCAGGGCTCCGTCGTCCAGCCCTCGGTGCAAGCGACATGGCGAGCGCTGCGCAGAATCCAGTCGGCCACGGCCGCGTGCGGCAGCAGCCCGGTGCCGTCTGCGGTGTAGTCGAGGCCCTCGAGGACATCGGCGTACGGACCGAATCCGGCGACGCGGAACGGGATCACGAGCACGCTGCCGTCCTCCGCCCCCTGGTTGACGATGTCGCGGATGCGGGCCTCTGCGACGGCGCGCTGCTCGTCCCAGTCCTCGCGCAGCGTGACCACCTCGACGGCGCGAAACGGTGCCGCCCGGCGTATGGCTCGGGCCTGAGACTCCAGGGCCGACAACAGACGCGCGTTTTCCTCTTCCTCGCCCATACCGTGCGCGATCACCAACACGGTCTCGCGCGCCGGGTCCCGGCTCAGGTGTAGCGCCCGTTCGGAGAGAATCCTCCCGCTCAGGTCGTCGTCCACCAATCCGCCCTCGAAGACCGTTATGGCGCTTTGGTGCTCGATCGGCGGCACCGCGGCGGGGTCGGGGACCGGCCGCATCCCACCCACGCGGGAGCTGTCGAAAAGAGCATCCGGAACGGTGTCGTCGAGACCGAGCAGGTATTTGGTCTGATCTCGGAACGAGTCCCCCGAGATGAACAGCCGCACGACGGCTATCCGGCGAACGCCCTCGGCTTCGAGAGCAAGGACGGACGCCTCGAGGGACGCGCGATCGGCCATGCCGAGGGCGATGCGCAGCGGCACCTCGACTTCGATCGATGAAACCACGTCGCTGATGTGGCGG
>CBDUAS010000519.1:0-3173 GCA_965365185.1 uncultured bacterium
CCGAGAGCAGCACGACGCCGATGCGTGCCGAAGGGTCGAAGGCCTTGCCGGTGAAATAGAAGATCAGGAAGACGCCGATCATCGCCGAGGGAACCGTAAGCAACACGATGAACGGTTGCACCAGAGATTCGTACAACGACGCCAGGATCAAGAAGATGATGACCAGCGCGGTGACGGCGACGATGCGAATCTGCATCTCTTCTTCCTCGGTGAGGAAGAACCTCGAGTTGCCCTGCTCGGCCGAGTAGCCGGGGGGCAGCTCGAGCGCCTGGAAGATGGAATCCTCGTAGTTGGCGCGGGCGCGGCTCGATCCGCGATACTCCCACTGCACCATGCGGTCGTAACGTTGATCGTCGCGGGTGATGACGCCCGGCACCTCGCGCATCTCCACGCGCATGATGTCGCGCAGCCGCACGCCGCGGCCGGTCGCTCCGCGCAGCGGCGCGTCGAGCACTTCCTGCAGCGTGCGCTCGTCGACGCCGGAGTCCTTGACTCGCAGCCACCATTCCTCGCTGCCGAGCTTGAAGCGGGGAAAGGCGACCGTGTTGCCGCGCACCATCGTTTGTACTTGGTAGATCACCTGGTTGACGTTGATGCCGTGCGGTACCAGCGCCTCGCGATCGATGGTCAGCACCAGCTCCGAGCCGACCGACCGATAACCGCTCCCTCCGGCGGTAACCACCGCGTCCTCGACCCGCGGATGGCGACGCGCCAGGCGCACGATCTCCTCCCCGATGCGGCCGAGCTCGTCGTAGTTGTAGCCGAAGATGCGGATGCGCGAGTTGTAGCTCGGGCCGTAGCTGAGGCCGCTGTTGTAGTAGGGATCCTGGTCGAACCCGGAGACGTTGATGCTGACACCGGCGTAGCGCGTCGCCATGCCCACCATCTCGTCCTTGACCAGCAGCGGATAGGCCGTGGTCTGGAGCTCCTCTGGAAAGGTGACGATGAGGCTGGCCCGGTTGTTGGTAACGTCGACGTTCAACTCGACGCGCTCGGTGTCGGGAATACCCAGCGCGTACTCCTCGAAGGGCCGAATCTCCTCCTCGATGCGTGCCGCCTCGGTGCCCTCCGGCAAGGTCAAACCGACGTACAGCCGGTCGCGGTTGAAGCCGAAACGAAAGCCACCGCTGGCGACGTTTTCGTCGAACAGGTGCCAGGAGTAGTAGCCGATGGAGCCGACGATGGCCAACACGATCAGCGGATGGCGCAGGCCGAAGCCCAACGCCTGCCGGTAGCGCTTGCCGGGCTCGCGGCCGAAGTGCGGGGACCGCAACACCCAGCCGCGTCCGGCGGCTGCCGGCATCAGCGTCATGGCGACGAAAAACGACGACGCCAACGCGAAGGTCACGGCCAGAGCGAGCGGTAGGTAGTAGTCGCGCAGCCGGCCCTGGAAGATGACGAACGGGCCGAACACCGCCACGGTGGTCAGCGTCGCCGCGAGTACCGGGATCAGCACCTCCGAGGTGCCGCGCTCCGCAGCTTCCAAGGGTTTCACCCCCTGCTCGCGGTAGCGAACGATGTTCTCCAGTACGACGACCGCGTTGTCGACCAGCATGCCGAACGCCAGCGCCAGCCCGGTGAGCGTCAGCAGGTTCACCGGCACGTCGAAGTGATACAGGGCGATGACGGTGAGCGACAGTGCCGCCGCCAGTGAGGCACCGAGGAACAACGGCGTGCGCAGGTCGCGCAACATCACCAGCAACAGCGCGCCGACGAGAATGAGGATGATCACCAACCGCCGCGCCAGAAGTGCCAGCTCTTCCTCCAAATCGGCAGCTTGGTCGCTGTAGGGCTCGACGCGGATGTCCGGCGGCAACTCGGCTTCGACCTCGGCCATGCGGGCGCGCACCGCCTGGGCGACGTCGAGCGTGTCGGTGCCTGGACGGCGGAAGACCGACAACAGAATCCGCTGCTCGCCGTTTACCCGCACGAACTGCTCGGCGGGCTCGTGCACCGTCTCGACTACCGCGATATCGGCGATGCGAACGATGGTGTCGCCCACTTTGGCGACCGGAAGCTGACGCAGCCGCTCGAGGTCCTCGATCGTATGCTGCACCCGCACGGCGTAGGCGGTTCCCAGCACCTCGACCTGGCCCAGCGGCATCGCCAGGTTGACCTGCTGGATGGCGTTGTAGACGGAGAATGCCTGGATGCCGTAAAGCTCGGCGAGCTCGGTGTCGACGGTAACGCGAATGAACGGATCGGTGCCGCCGCGAATTTCGGCGCGCCCGACGCCATCGATGGATTCGAAGCGCACTTGCAGCTCGTCGATGGCCCAACGGCGCAAATCCGAGAGCGGCCGCGGGGACAGCAGCAGATACTCGACCAGGGCCATCTGCTCCTGGGCGAACTGCCGCGGAGCATCGCGGCTGACGCGTGGCGGGTCGGCCCCCGGGGGCAGGTCCTCGCGCAGCAAGGCGATGCGGTCAGTGATCTCGAACACCACCAGATCCACGTTCGCTTCCTCGTCCAGCTCGATGTTGATCCACGACGAGCCTCGCGAGGACCGCGACTGCACGTGGGTGACGCCCGGAATGGTGACCGCCAGGGCCTCTATGGGGCTGGTGATCAACGCCTGCACCGCCTCGGGGGCCGCCATCCCCCAGCGGGTCCGGACCGTGAGCGAGGGGTAGTTGCCGGTGATCTCGACCTCCATCGGCAAGTTGATCCAGGCCGCCACCGCGAGCAGCGTCAGGGCAACGTAGATCATCGACACCGCCACCGGGCGGCGCGCCGACAGAGCGATCAGCTTACGCAAGTTTCATGTGCCTCGGCTGGAAGTTGCGGTCCCCGTCTGCCTATTTAAGACGGCCAAGACCCTTTTTTGTCGAAGAATTCCTGAAAAATCAAGCCGAGCGCAGGACGGAAACCACGATGCTACGATAGCGCGCCGTACCCGAAACCGTAATAGCGCGCTCGCCCGGCACCCCGAGGGTTATGGAGACCGATGGCCTGGCCCCCCGCAATCGTCTGCAGACGCATCGCCCTGGTGATCTTCGGGCTCTCGCTGATGCTCTACACGGCGCTGTCGGGGCTGTTGTTCGCACTGGGTCTCGATGCACGGGCAACCGTCATCGTCGGGCAGGTCACCGTTCTCTTCGGCCTCTCGCTCTGGCTCGCCCGGTTGATGCGCCTGCCGATTCGCGACGCGTTCGCCTTGCGGCCCGCGGCCC
>CBDUAS010000520.1:0-3167 GCA_965365185.1 uncultured bacterium
GCCGATCGGGTTGCGCTCGGGAAAGAACTTCTCGGCGAAACTGCGGTTGACGATCGCCACGCGCTCGCTGTCGCCGGTGTCGGTAACGTCGAAGTCCCGGCCCTGTAGCAGGTCCACACCGAATGTCTCGAAGTAGCGCGGCGTGATCGCCGTCTGCCGGGCGAAGGGGCGCTCCCCCTCCTCGGCATAGCTCTCGCCCTCGAGGCTCAGCCGCACGCCGTTGCTCCACTTCACCGGAAGCTGTTGAACCAACGCGGCCGATAGAACGCCGGACCGCTCCTGCAGCCGCCTGTGCAGCTCCTCGTAGAACCGGCGACGGTCTTCGACCTCGGGGTAGTCGGTGGGAAACAGGCCGACTCTTGCGGTCATGATGGCGTCCTTGTCGAAACCGTAGTCTGTGTTGCCGAGGTTGACGACGCTCTTGATCATCAGGCCCGCCGCCACCAGCAGGCCGCACGAAAGCGCCACCTGAAAGACCACCAGCACGCGGCTGAGTCGTCCCAGCTTCATGCTCGACGAGCCGCGTGCTTCGTCGTTGAGCACCGCGTGCAGGTTGCCGCGCGTGACCTGAACGGCCGGCAGCGTGCCGGCCAGCAGCGTCGACAGCACCGTGGTGCCGAGCACGAACGTCAGCACGTTGGTGTTGAGGCTGAAATCCATCCAGTACGGCTTCTCGATGCCGGCGAGCGCGTCGTTGAACAGGGAGATTCCGACGACCGCCAGCCCGATGCCGACGACGCTGCCGGTGATCGCGAGCACTCCGGTCTCGGCGAGGATCTGGCCGATGACCCGGCTACGTTTGGCGCCCAGCGCCGTGCGCACCGCGACCTCCTGGCTGCGATCGAAGGCACGCGATAGCAGCAGGTTGGCGACGTTGGCGCAGGAGATCAGAAGAACGAAGAACACCGCCCCCATCATGGTCCACAGCATGGCGATGGCCTCGTCACCGATGAAGCGCTCCTGAAAGGCGCGGATGCGAATGCCGGCGTTCTCGTTGACGACCGGATACTCGAGCTCGAGCTGCCGCGCCATGGAGGAAAACTCCGCCTGCGCCTCGTCGAGCGAGCCGCCTTCGGGCAAGCGGCCGATGACGTCGAGCCACACACCCTGGCCGCGCTCGAGCTCCATGGGATCGAGCCGTAACGTCAGCCAGATGTCCTGCTCGAGCGGGAACTGAAAACCGGGCGGCATGACGCCGACGATGGTCATTTGCTCGCCGTTTGCCCGCAGCGTCTTGCCTACGATGTCGGGATCGCGGCCGTAGGCGTCGCGCCATACGTGGTCCGATAGCAGCACGACCGGCTCGGCGTCCGGCGTGTCCTCGCCTTCGAAAAAGCCGCGGCCGAGCTGGGGCGAGGCGTTGATGGTCTGCAGCGCGCTCGCGGTCATGAAGGCCCCGTCGTAGCGCACCGGGCCGTCGGTGCCGCGCACGTTCACAGTGCCTTCGTAGTAGGCACCGAACCTCTCGAAGGACGTTTGCTGCGCGCGGAAGTCCAGATAGTCGTGCAGCGGCACGCTCATCTGGCTGCCCTCTTGGGTGACGTCGGTGCGGGTGACGGCGTAGACCCGGTCGCCGCCCTCGAAGGGGAGTCCCTTGAGCATGGCGCCGTAGACGATGCTATACATCGTCGCCGTGACGCCGATTCCCAGCGCCAGCGCGACGATCGCGATGGCCGAGACACCGGGGTTGTTCAACAGCATGCGGAGGCCGTGGCGGAAGTCGCGCGCAAGTGAGGTCATGGGGTGTTTCTCGCTGCGTTTGTTCTCATGCTGCGCTTGTTCTCATGATGAAGGGGCAGGCGCCGACGGTGCGCCGGCGCCATGCCGGCAGGGCACGCTTGTCACGGCCTGCCTCGTTGGAGTGTGCGGCGCCGGACCGTCAGCAGCGGGCAGTTCGTTGACCGGCCCGGCGCCGCTCTCGTGTTGATAGACGGAGGTGCGGGCCGGGCGGTTTCAAAACACGGGAGACGACGGTCCGGCGCCGGCACACAGATACAGAACAGCAGGCGCGGGCAACGAGGTAAGCTGCGTCGGTGACGACCGCCGAGCTGTTCGAAAGATGGCCCGTGCGTCGCTGGTTGCCGCCGGCGGCCCTCCTGATCCTGTACGCATGGATCGCGATCACGACCGCGTGGCTGGCGGACGACAGCTTCATCTCCCTCCGTCAGGTCCTGAACGCCCTCGAGGGCGATGGTTTCACCACGAACTACGGGCACCGTGTCCAGGCGTTCACGCATCCCGTGTGGGTGCTGCTGTTGACCTTCGTCGTCGGTGCGACGGGAGAGATCTACCTGACCACGATTGTCGTTTCGGTGGTGCTCTCGCTGGCAGCGATCGGCATGGTCATCGGATACGCGTCGTTGGTGCCGCGGTGCTCGTCGCGGTTCCTCTACGCGTACCTGGGGGTGCTCGCCTTCTCCAAGGCGTTTACCGACTACATGACCTCGGGCCTCGAGAACCCGCTTTCCTTCTTCCTCGTCGGGTTCGTCATCCTGGCGTGCAAACGGCGCGAAACCGACCCGCGGGAGGCCGCGGGCTCCTGGCTACCGTTTGCGGCGCTGGCGCTCGCTGTCCTCAACAGGTTCGACAACGCCGTGCTTCTGCTGCCCCTGGCCTTCGCGTTGCTGCGGGCGACGCCGCGGCGGAAACGGATCCGGGCCATTGCTCCCGGCGCCGCGGCCATCGCCGCGTGGTTTTCGTTCTCCATCCTGTACTTCGGTGCCCCGCTGCCCAACACCTACTACGCCAAGCTCGTCACCGCCTACCCGTTGGCTGAGGTCTATGGGCGCGGGGCGGCCTACTTCTACGTCGGCCTGTTGCAGGACCCGGCGACAATGGTCCTCATTGCGTTCGGCGTCGTTGCCGGAGCTTTGTCCGGCGGCAGCATCAATCGATCGCTGTCGCTCGGGATCGTCCTGTACGGCGGCTACGTCTCGAGCGTCGGCGGTGACTTCATGCAGGGGCGGTTCTTCGCCGTCCTCGCGTACGTCTCCGTGTTCAACCTCATCGGACTCGACGAACGCAGCGGGCGGTTGCTGACCTTGAAGAAGGCGTTCTTGCTGGCCGCGCTGGCGGCGGTGGTCGTCGGCCCCAAACCCGTGCTGAGCGATTCGACGTATCGCAACCGCGAGGTCATTGCCGGCGTCGGCGATGAACGCGGCATCTGG
>CBDUAS010000521.1:0-3166 GCA_965365185.1 uncultured bacterium
GACCTGCTGGCCCTCGGCGCCGATGTGCTCACCACCGGGAACCACATCTGGGCGCAACGCGGTATCGACGAGTACCTCGAACGAGAGCCGCGGCTGCTGCGGCCGGCCAATTACCCGCGGGACAACCCCGGCGTCGGCGTTTTCAAGGGCCGTGCCCGCACTGGGCACGCGGTGTTCGTGATCAACCTCCAGGGCCGGGTGTTCATGCCGCCGATCGAATGCCCGTTCCGCGCCCTCGACGATATCCTCGACGAGATCGGTGACCCCTCCGCGACCATCGTGCTCGACTTTCACGCCGAGGCCACATCAGAGAAGCTGGGCATGGGCTGGTATGCGGACGGGCGCGTCAGTGCGGTCCTCGGCACCCACACCCACGTTCCCACCGCCGACGCACGCCTGCTTCCCGCCGGCACGGCCTACTGCACCGATGTCGGCATGACCGGTCCGTACGATTCCGTCATCGGCACCCGACCCGACCTGGCGCTTCGCCGGCTTTTGACTGCCCGGCCAACGCGCTTCCAGGTAGCCAACAGCAACCCGCGCGTCGCCGGCGTCGTCGTCGACGTGGAGCCCGACACCGGGCGGGCCACTGCGATCGAGTCGTTTCTCGACCCCAAGGGGCCGCTGCACGTGCGCGATGGCCAAGACCACGACGTCGCCGGACGGATCTTCGACGAATGAGTCAGCCCGTGGGATCCGATCGGCAGGTGTGGTCCGTGAGTCAGTTCGTCGGCGTCTGCCGCGACCTGCTCGCGGAAGCCATGCCCTACGTTTGGGTGCGGGGCGAGATCAGCGGCTTTTCCACACCTTCCAGCGGTCACTGGTACTTCGACCTCAAGGACGAGAACGCCCTGGTTCCCGTCGCCATGTTCAGCCGCGCCAACCGCGAGGTTCCGTTCGACGTGGAGGCAGGAATGGAGATCATCGTCGGTGGCGAGGCCACGATCTATCCGGTCCGCGGTAAGTTCCAGATCATCGCCGAAGTGCTCGAGCCGGTCGGCTGGGGCGCATTGCAGCTCGCCTTCGAGCAGCTCCGTGCCCGGCTCCTGGCGGAGGGGCTGTTCGAGCCCGAGCGCAAGCGTCCGTTACCGCTGTTGCCCCGCAGCGTCGGCGTCGTCACCTCTCCCACGGGAGCGGCGTGGCGCGACATGTGCCGCGTTTGGCACAAGAACGCCGTGCCCATACGGGCGCTGCTGGCTCCCGCTCGCGTTCAGGGGACCGGCGCCGCCGAGGAAATCGTCGCCGCCATCGACCGGCTCAACCGTCACGACGAGGTGGATGTGATCATCGTAGGTCGCGGCGGCGGCTCCCGGGAGGATCTGTGGGCCTTCAACGAAGAGGCCGTGGCGCGGGCCATCGCTGCCTCCCGCATTCCGGTCGTTGCGGCCGTCGGTCACGAGATCGATCAAACCATCGCCGACTTTGTCGCCGATCGCCGGGCGGCAACGCCGACCGCCGCGGCGGAGCTCGTAGCGGCAAGCCGCCAGAGCCTCCTGGACCGTATCGACGCCGCCCGACGTCGAAGCACCGCGGCCATCTCGCAACGCTTGCTGCGCACCCGCGCACGGCTTCAGGAGCCGCGCCTGCAGCGCAACCTGCGCCAGCCGGGGCGTACGTTGTTCGTCTACCGGCAGCGTTTGGACGAGACCTTCGCCGGCGTGCGCCAGGGCGTCGAGCTGCGTATTGCGGGGCATCGGCGAACGCTCCAGACGGCTGCTCGTTCGCTGAGCGCCCGAAATCCGACGGCCATGGCCCTGCGCCGAAGGGCCCGGGCGGAGGACGCGGCTCGCCGCGTCGAGGCGGCCACGAAGGAGCTCGTCAGCCGGCGAGCTGCGCGCCTGCAGGCCGTCGCCGCCCGGATCGAGGCTCTCAGCCCACTTGCCGTGCTCGGTCGCGGCTATGCCATCTGCGAACGCGCCCGCGACCACGCAATCGTGCGCCATGCCGCCGCGGTCGAGGTCGGCGAACAGGTGCGCGTTCGGCTGGAGCGCGACGTGATCGAGTGTACCGTCGATGCCACTCACGAAGGGACGCACGAGCCAGGTTTGTGAGACAATTCCGCTCCGATGAGCACGTCCGAGAATAGCGAAACCGGCCAGGAGACCCTCGCCTTCGGCGACGAGGAGCTTACGTTCGACGCCGCGCTCGACAAGCTCGAAGAGCTTGCCGGGCAGCTCGAGGAGGGAGACGTACCGCTGGAGAAAGCCCTCGAGGTGTACGAGGCCGCGGTGCACCTGTTCGCTTTTTGCCGCCAGCGACTCGACGGGATGGAGCAGCGCATCGAGCAGCTATCCGAGACACTCGACGGTACGTTCACCGTCGAGCCGGCTCCGATGCTGTCCGACGATCTCGAGAATGCCTAGCCACGAGCCGTCGCAACCGCAATCCGTGAACGAAGACGCGAAGCGACTCCTGGACGAGTACCGCGCCGGGATCGATCGTGCGCTGGAGGCAACGCTACCGCCGGAAGGCGAGCCGCCTGCCGGGCTGCACGCGGCCATGCGCTACTCGGTCTTGAACGGCGGCAAACGTCTGCGGCCGATCCTGGTCATGGCCGCCGCGGAGGCCTGCGGCGGCAGCGACGACACGGTGCTGCCCGCTGCCTGTGCGGTCGAGCTCATTCATGCGTATTCCCTCATCCATGACGACCTGCCGGCCTTCGATGACGACGATTTGAGACGCGGCAAGCCCACGAGTCACCGAGTGTTCGGCGAGGCGCAGGCGATCTTGGCCGGCGATGCGCTGCAGACGCTGGCGTTCGCGACGATGGCCGACGCAGCCCGTAGCGGAGACGACGCCGTGGCGTGGGCGAGGGCTGCCGCCGAGCTGGCGAACGCCGCCGGCAGCAGCGGCATGGCGGGCGGACAGTGGCTCGACGTCGAGGCCGAGGGTAAGCAACTCGATGTGGCGACTCTCGAGACCATGCACTCCGCGAAAACCGGAGCCCTGCTGACCGCTTGCGTGCGGATCGGCGGGATCCTGTCCGGGGCGGATACGGAGACGCTGGAACGGCTGGGCGCCTACGGACACGCCATCGGCCTCGCGTTCCAGGTCGTCGACGACATCCTCGACGTCACCGCGGGCGCGGAGGAGCTCGGCAAGACCGGGGGCAAGGACGAGGCCATGGCGAAGGTGACTTACCCCGCGGTGCTCGGACTCGAGACGG
>CBDUAS010000522.1:0-3154 GCA_965365185.1 uncultured bacterium
GCTCGGTGGCGGCGAGCGGGGCGAGATTTCGCCGGCCGTGCTGCGGCAGCTTCGCTCCGCGGTGGCACCGTCGCTGGCCGCCACCAGCCCGCGCCTCCTGGTGCGCGAACGCGGCGGGCACCGCCTGGTGCAGTACTGCGACGTCGTCGTGTTCGTCGCCATGGAGGGCTTGGTCTACGCCCGCACGGAGACGTCCGAGCACTTGACGGACTACACGTTGCGCGAGCTCGAAGATCGCACGGCCGGCGCCTTCGTCCGCATCAATCGTTCCGAGCTGGTCAACGCGGAGCGCATCGAGCGCATCGAGAGCAACGGCGACGGCTCCGCTACGATCGCGCTCGCGGACGGCAACGAGATGCGGGTCGCTCGCCGCCGGGCTGCCGGCGTGCGCCGGTTCCTGCAGGGCTGAGGACGCCACCGAAGAGCGCCTGTCAGCCAGGTGACACAGCTCGTGCGTGACGCCGACCAGTTTTCCGCGGCACGCCTCGTTCATCCGCCGCAACACGATGAGCCACTTTCGTTTCGCCGGTTGACGTCGTTGCCCGACTTACACCGGGCCTCGCCGGGCTACTCGCTGGCCAGGGCGGCCGTGGGATCGACGCGCGTCGCGCGCAACGCCGGAATCATCGCCGCGGCGACGGCGACCAGGCCGAGCAGGATAACGACCCCGACGTACGTCAGGGGATCGGCCGCCTCGGTCTCGTAGAGCAGATCTTCGAGGAACCGTGACGCGAACAACGCACCGACGACCCCGAGTCCGCTGCCGAGGAGCGTCAGTTTCAATGCGGATCCCAGCACCATGTTTCTTACCCGCGGCGCTGCCGCGCCGAGCGCCATGCGAATACCGATCTCGTGAGTGCGCTTGCCGACCGAATACGCCATGATTCCGTAGACGCCGACCGCGGCGAGAAGCGCCGCGGCCCCCGCGAATAGCCCCATCAGCGACATGTTGAACCGCGGTTGCGCCACGGAGTCGGCGAGGCTTTGCTCGAGCGGCCGGACCTCCGGCACCGGTAGCGTCGGGTCTACCTGCCAAATCTCCCGGCGGATGGCTCCGGCGAGATCCGTTGCTTTGGCCGACGAACGGACCGTCAGGTTCATCCAGTCCCAGGCCCCGGGGGCGAGCGCGTAGCTGAAGTAGAGCACCGGGTGCGGGTCGACGTCCACGCTGAGGTCACGCACGTCGGCGACAACGCCGACCACGGTCAGCCACGAATCGGGTCCCGGCTCGAGCCCGGAGGCGAGTCGCTTTCCCAGCGGGTCCTGACCGGGCCAGGTTTGCCGCGCCAGCGTCTCGGACACGATCACTGAGCCCGTGCGCTCGCTCCAGTCTTCCTTCATGGAGAAGTCGCGCCCTTTGAGCAGCGGCACGCCCATCGTCTTGAAGAAGCCCGGTGAGACCGCGCGCCAGTCGAACATCGGCACCTCGTCGGCCGAGGAGCCGCCCTGCTGGCCCTCGATCGTGAACTCGGTCGCCGTGCCGCCGCCGCTGAGCGGCGGGATGCTGGTCGTGCCGACGGCGACGACCCCCGGAAGGCCGGAGACGCGCTCGAACACATCGGAGAAGAACTGCGCCCGTGCCCCGGGATCGTGGTAACGCTCTGCCGAAAGACTCAGCGGTGCGAGCACGACGTTCTCGAGGTCGAAGCCGGTATCCGTGTCCATGAGCCGGGCAAAGCTGTTGATCAGCAGGCCCGCGCCGATCAGCAACATGACAGCCAGGGCCACCTCGAACACGACCATGGCATTGCGCAGCCGGCGTCCGGCGCTGTGGGCGATGCGCTCCGCCTTGAGAGCATCG
This sequence comes from uncultured bacterium, assembly GCA_965365185.1. Taxonomy (GTDB): domain Bacteria; phylum Acidobacteriota; class UBA890; order UBA890; family UBA890; genus CBDCGW01. Next base: position 1,802 of record CBDUAS010000522.1, read on the forward strand.
AGAAGGCTTGTGCCGGAGGCCTGAAACGCCGGGGCGAGACCGAAAACCATCCCCGTGAGCCCCGCAAGAGCGAGCGTGAACAGCAAGGCGACCGCGTTTATCGAAGCATCGTCGAGGCGTGGGATGCTGCCCGCCGGCGTCAGCGCGCGGACGGCGGGGGCGGTCCCATAGGCGATCAGTAGACCGAGCATCGCGCCGCCGACCCCGAGGATGATGCTCTCGGTCATGAGCTGGCGAACGATGCGTCCACGCCCGGCGCCCAGGGACGCGCGCAACGCGATCTCGCGCTGACGGCTGCTCGCGCGCGCGATCAGGAGGTTGGACACGTTGGCGCAGGCAATCAGCAGCAGCAGTCCGACCGCGGCCAGCAGCATGCCCATGCCACGCCTCAGCTCTTCTGGTACCAGCCATTCGTCGAACGCTGCCAGGCGGATTCCCCAGCCGGCGTTCGATTGCGGGTACGCGTCCGACAGGCGCGATGCGATGCGCTGCAGCTCGCTGTTTGCCTCCTCGAGTGTGGAGCCCGCCGCGAGTCTGCCGATGCCGAAAAGGCGATGATCCCCGCGAGATTCGTCCGGGTCGGGTGCCAGCGGCACCCATACGTCCGGGTCCATGAGGGCCTGAAACCCGCCCGGCATCACCCCCACGATCAGGTAGGGCGTGCCGTCGAGCATCACTTTCTCGCCGGCGACGCCGGAGTCGGCCGAGAAGCGCTCGCGCCACAGCGACTCGCTGAGAATGACGATGCGGGTGTCGGCGCCGAAGACTCCCTCCGCCTCGGTGAACGAACGGCCGACGATGGGCTCGGCGCCGAGCAGGTCGAACATCGACGGCGTGACCACGCCGGCATCCAACTGCAGCGGCTCGCCGTCGCCCACCAGGCTCAGGCTCATGTAGGTCCCGGCGGCCATGTTCTCGAACGTCGAGCTCATGGCACGGTAGTCGAGGAAGTTGGGTTGCGATGTGGAGAAGTCGCCTCCGGAGGGGGTCGTTTCCCACCAGCGCACCAGCCGCTCGGGCTCCGGGTAGGGAAGCGGCTGCAGGATGACCGCGTCGATGACGCTGAAGATCGCGGTCGTGGCCCCGATGCCGAGCCCCAGCGTGAGGACGGCGACAATCGTGAAACCCGGTTGGCGTCGCAAGGTGCGGGCGCCGAACGTGATGTCGCTGAGCAGGTCGTCGAGCTTGCCGCCCATCGGATCGGGGGGTGGGGTCGACGGGCGGTGGCGGGACGCGTTGTCCGGCGTGAGCTTCGCGCCTGCGGTCGAACGTCGTCGTTTCCACGCCGACAAACGCTCGCGCGGAGCGGGCATGAACAGATCGGTGAGGACCAGCTTCCAGGCGCGGAGCGGG
>CBDUAS010000523.1:0-3139 GCA_965365185.1 uncultured bacterium
CGCGATCTCCGCTGCGTCGGCGAGGCGCGTGACGCGGTAGAAGATGCGGAATCCCGCCACCGCCTCGTCCCAGGGTACGACCTGCCCGTCCCTGACGAACTCGTGCGTCCAGTAGGTCGGGTCGCTGTATCCTCCTGCATCGACGAACTCCTTGAATTGCTCGTTCGTCACCTCGTAGCGGCCGATGTAGAACTCGTCCAGCGGAACGTTCGCATTGGGCTCGCCGCCGAGGTTGATGAGGGCGATCCAGGCAACGCCCCCCGCCGGCACCCGGATCATGCCTTCCGGTTCCGCGCCGCTGGCCATGAGCCCGAGCGCAGGCAGGCTGCGCCACAACCCCTCGACGGTCTGAAACCCGGCCTTCTCGATCCGCCAGCGAACGGGTTGGGCCGGAAACCGGTCGGTGATGAACGGCGTTTGCCCCGCGTACTGCCAGGCGGCATCCGGTTCCAGCGGCTCGCGGTAGTAGAGATCCGCCCCGGAAGGCTCCGTTCCGATCTCTACGGGCGACGTGATCTCCGACAACAGCTCTGTGAGGATCGGGTCATCGGGTATGTACTGCTCAGCCTCCTGCGCCAGGTCGAACGCCGCCAGGATCTCGCCCGATTCGGCGAGCTCTATCGCCTGAGGCAGCGCCTCCGAGGTGGCCCAACGAATCCTCTCGGTCTGGGCGACGTAGCGGTAGCCGAACAACGCAATGACGACGGCCGCCGCCACGCCGATCGCCAGTCGCAGACCGCGCCGCGACGGGGCGCCGGATGCAACCCCGCGTTCGGAGAGGGCGGCCCGACATTCGCGCAGCGCGTCTGCCACGTCGTGCATCGAAGCGGGACGCTCGTCCGGGCGCTTCGCCAGCAGGCGCTCGACGGTCTCGCCGATCTTGCCGTCGGTTGCGGGCGCCGCTGCGGCGACGGGCTTCGGCGGATCCTTGAGAATCGCACTGATCATCTCGGCCTGCGAATCGCGGCGGAAGGGGTGAGTCCCGGTCAACATCTCGTACAGCACGACCCCGAAGGAGAAGATGTCCGTTCGCGCGTCCGTCTCGCGCCCCTTGACTTGTTCGGGTGCCATGTACTGCAAGGTGCCGAGAATCGCGCCGTCCGCGGTCAATGCGTCGAGATACGTCGGGGATTCACTGGAGCTCGGCGCCGGCATGGGCTTCGCCAGACCAAAGTCGAGGAGCTTCGCCCCCGTCTTGGTCAGCATGATGTTGCCGGGCTTGAGATCGCGATGGATGATGCCGCGCTCGTGTGCCACGGCAAGGGCGTCGGCGATCTCGGCGCCGTAGCCGAGGGCTTCCTCGAGCGGTAGCGGCCCTTTCTCGAGGCGCGCCGTCAGCGTTTCGCCCTCGAGCAGCTCCATGACGAGGAAGTCGGTGCCCTCGTGTTGCCCGATGTCGTGAAGGACGCAGATGTGGGGGTGGGTCAGCCCGCCAACCGCTTCCGCTTCGCGGAGAAACCGTTCCCGGCGTTCCGGGTCTTCGCGAACTTCATCAGGAAGAACCTTGATCGCGACATCACGGTTCAGACGAGAATCGCGGGCGCGATAGACCTCCCCCATGCCGCCGAGGCCAATCCTGGCGGTGATTTCATAGGAGCCGAGGCTGGTTCCGGGTTCGAGTGCCATTTTCTTCCGACTGAGGACTCCCGGATCATGCACGCTCGCAGGAGGGTGCACAAGAGTGCCGCCTTAACAGGCTGGAGCGCTTCTCGAGTCCGAGCGGGTCTTCCGACAGATCCTCCGTCACGGCGATGCGGGTTGACGGGGAGTTTTGAATAATCTAAAAATAGATCACATGCACTCAAAATACATAATTAGACTACTAGATAGTACCCGATCGGCGATCGTTCTTCTCACGCTCGTCGGCCTGCCGCTGGCTGCGAGCGCCCAGGCTGCGCAAGGAATCACGGTGAGCGGGCGCGTTGTCAACGCGGCCACGGGCGAGGCAGTCGAGAGCGCCTTGGTGATCGCCCTGGGTGCCGACGTCTCGGCCCGCTCGGGCGAGGACGGCAGCTTCCAGCTCGTCGGGCTCGCCCAGGGAGAGCACGACGTGCTCGCCCAGTGGGGCGACCTGCTCTCGGAGGTGGTTCGATTGCAGGTGGGGCCGGCGCCGGTGACGGATCTCACCTTGACCATCTCGTTCCAGGAGCAGGTGGTGGTGACGGCCACGCGCACGCGCAAGGGCCTCGACAGCGTTCCGGTTCGCACCGAGGTGATCGGCTCCGAGACCATGCAGAAGTTCTCGGCGCGGACCCTCGCCGACGCCGTCGAGTACACCAACGGCGTGCGGGTCGAGAGCAATTGCCAGAACTGCAACTTCTCGCAGATCCGGCTGCTCGGCCTCGAGGGACCCTACACGCAAATCCTCGTCGACAACCAGCCGGTCATCTCCTCGCTCGCCCAGGTCTACGGCATCGAGCAGATACCGGCGCGCATGATCGATCGTATCGAGGTGGTGAAGGGCGGCGGGTCGGCCCTATACGGACCCGGTTCGGTGGGCGGAGTCGTTAACATCATCCCTCGCGAGCCTCGCACCAGCGGCCTGTTCGTCGAAAGCGGCGTGGGCCTGCGCGGCGATCTACCCAGCTTTGCCACCAGCGTCTCCGGCGACTGGGTTTCGAGCGGGCGGTCGACGTTCCTGACGGCGTTTGGGCAGTTCGATCGTGTTCATCCGGTGGACGTCAACGGCGACGGGTTCACCGAGATCGCCAAACGCGATCTCGATGCGGCAGGGGTGCGCTTCAACCGCCGCGGCGGAGATCGGCTCGACCTGCCACCCGAGCAGGCCTTCATCGCCGAGGCCATCGAGTCGACGCGCTACTCGGCTTCGTTGGGCTGGTTGCATCGCGTCGATCGCAACCTCGACTACACGCTCACGGCGTCGTTCGCCGACACGGCACGCGATAGCTATTACGGCACCTTCATGGACCCGGACGCTTTCGGCGAGACCGACAACGGATTGTTCGTGGTGGACGGACTGGTTAATCAATACGTCGCTCATCACGTGCTCTCCTGGGGTGGTCAGGTGGCGCGCGACACCCTCGTCGACGTGCAGCCCGCCTACGACCGCATGCTCGATGAGCGCTACACGAACGCCGGCCTGTTCGTGCAGGACGACTGGTCGTTTGCCAGCGGCTGG
>CBDUAS010000524.1:0-3139 GCA_965365185.1 uncultured bacterium
CGACCACCGAGATCTACACTCTTTCCCTACACGACGCTCTTCCGATCTTTGCCCGGCGCCGACGAAATCATCGACCCAGCCCTGGTACGCTGCGGCATCGCCGCGCAGCAGCGCCGCTCCGGCGCGGGCGTACGCGGTCAGCTCCTCCAGGTCGGGGGGCGTGCGCCCGCTGACCCCACCTGGGCGGGCCCCTCCGGGTGCTGCGGCGACGCGCGCGCCCCACAGGCGCGTCCATTCGGGCGCCGCCGTGACCTCGGCGTCGTCGACGATCTGCTCCACGGTGGCGACGACGGGGCCGGCACAGGCCTCGGCCAAGGCGCGCTCGGCGAACGAACGCCCCAGGTAGGCCTCCCGGCAATCACGCACGTTGCCGAAGCGGTCGGCCGAAGCGGCGTGGACGAAGACGATATCGGGCTGGATCGCGGAAACGCGCAGGAACCGACGGCCGTCGATCTCCACCTCCTGCAGGGACGGGTTGAGCTCGGGCAGCGACGTGCCGACGCCGCCCGGCCACAGCAGCCACGGGACTCCCCAAGCAGCCGCCTGCAGAGCGACGTACCAGATGCACTCGTCGCACTCCCACACGTCGATGTCGCCCCGCTCGGCCCGGTAGCGAAACGCCGGTGCGATGCCGGCGACGCCTTCGAGCGCCACGCCCGCGGTGACCACCCGGCGCACGCACCCGGCGCCGATGAGCACATCGGTCTCGATGCCGGAGGTGGGGCCGGACACCAGGGTCAGGCCGCGAACACCGCGGCGAACGAGCTCGCGTACGATCGCCATGGGCGGGTTCTGGTGGGCAAATCCCGACAATCCCACGGTCATCCCGTCGTCGACGAGCGCAGCGGCGGCGGGCAGCTCCAGAAGGGCATCGGCGCGCCCGTGGGCCTTCATGCCGAGACCGCTGCGCCGGCCGGCGCAGCGCGGTCGTCGGAGTCCGCCGATTCGACCACCGGACGAAACTTGTAGCCGTAGACGATGTACCCGTGGTCACCGCTCTCGCTGATCTTGCGCGTGACCATCTCCACCCGCATGCCGATGCCGATCTCGACGCCCTCGACGTCGGTGAGCTGCGACATGATCAGCGGCCCGTCGTCGAGCTGCACCATGCCCACCGTTGCGGGGCCGAGGCTACCGAAGCCGCGAGGCGCCTGGCTCATGCGGGTGTAGGAATAGAGTGTTCCGGTACCCGCCAGAGCCCGGGCTTGCAGGTCACGTTGGCGGCAGCTCGGGCACACCCCGCGGGGCGGGAAGTAGGTCCGCTCGCAAGCCGGACAGCAGGTGCCCTGCAGACGATAAAAGGAGTGTCTGAGCCGGTGGTATCGGGGAAGTTGCATGTGTCGATCTCCGGTGGCCGAAAGCTTCAGGCCTGCAGGATGTGGGTGACGGCGACCGATCCGGAGCCGCCGACGCTTTGCGTCATGACCGTGCGCGCTCCCGGAACCTGACAGGTCCCCGCGGTGCCGCGGAGCTGCTGCACCGCTTCCACCGCCTGAAGCACCCCGCTGGCGCCGATCGGGTGACCGCGCCCCTTGAGCCCTCCCATCGTGGAGATCGGCAGACGTCCGTCCGTGCCGATGCCGCCCTCCCGCGCCCAGGACAGGGCTTCGCCCGGTCCGCAGAAGCCACAGGCTTCGAGGGTCAGCGCCGAGACGATGGTGAACGCGTCGTGCAGCTCGAAGGCGTCGATGTCGTCGGGGCCCACGTCTGCCTGCTCGTAGGCCGCGCGGCAGGATTCGGCGACGGCGCGCCAGTGCAGCGGGTCGGCTCGCTCCGACAGGCCGAGCGTATCCGTGGCACAGGTCGAGGCGGCGACGCGCACCGGCGCTTGGTGGTGCGTGTCGGGGACCTTGTCGAGAGCACAGAGAACGAGCGCTGCTGCGCCGTCGCAGATTCCGGCGGAATCGAGCACGGAGACGGGATCGGCGACGACCGGCGAGCCCATGTAGTCGTCGAGGTCGATCTCGTAGGGAAACATCGCCCGCGGATTGCCGGCGGCGTTGCGATGGCTGTTGATCGAGAAGGGGGCGAAATCCTCTCGCTCGACACCGTACTCGTGCATGTAGCGCCGCATCAACAGAGCATTGAGGGCAACGAACGAGACCCCGTGGCCGGCTTCGAAATCGGCGTCGGCCGCGGTCGCCAGAGCCGCTGACACGGCGTCATTGAACTGGTCCGTCATCTTCTCGACCCCGACCGCGGCGACGACGTCGTGGGCGCCCGAGGCGACGGACAGGTAGGCGGCGCGAATGGCGGCGCCGCCGGCAGCGCAGGCGGCCTCGATCTTGATGGCCTCGATCGGCAACAACCCGGCGGCATCGGCGACGACCGTAGCCACGTTCTCCTGGCCGCTGAGCTGTCCGGCCAGCATGTTGCCGACGTACAGGGCACGGATCCCCGGCGTGCCGGCGTCTTCGAGCGCCTCCAGCAGGGCGTCGGCGGCGAGGTCACGGAGCGAACGGTCCCAGTGCTCAGCGACCGCCGTCTGGCCGATGCCGATGATACAAACGTCTCTCATGATCACACCTCCGCCGGTAACCCCGGGCTCAAAGCATGCGGATCTTGCCGGACAGACGCAGGTATTGGCCGTAGTCCGGGATCGTGTGGGCGCGGCCGACGTAGTCGGCGACCTTCGGGACGCCGGAACGAGCCGCGTCGAGCCGGCCGTTGACGCGCAACGAAAAAGCATCGCTGCCGGCACCGGAGCCGTAGGAGCAGAAGAAGATGCGATCGCCCGCCTCGGCCACGTCGAGGACCGCGGCGAGGCCGAGAAGCGAGGAGCCCGAGTAGGTGTTGCCGATCCGATCGACCACCAGGCCCGGCGCGATTTGCTCCTCGGTGAACCCCAGGCCGCGAGCGACGCGACGCGGGAACTTGGGGTTGGGCTGGTGGAACACCGCCCAGCGGTAGTCCCCGGGTTGAGCGTCGATCTCGTCCATCAATGCTCGTGCCGCCCCCTGCGTGTGCGCCAGGTAGGCCGGCATCCCGGTGAATCGATGTCCGTGCTCGGGGTAATGCATGTGCTGGCGGCGAAAGAAGTCGGGCGTGTCGGTGACGTGCGAATGGGATGCCTCGACGATGGCGAGCGCGTGGTCCGCGGGGCCGAAGATGTACGCGGCGCCGCCGGCAGCGGCGGTGT
>CBDUAS010000525.1:0-3138 GCA_965365185.1 uncultured bacterium
AACGTCGTGGTCCGCAAACCGGGCACCCCGGGGCACGAGAGCGCCGACACGGTCGTCATCCAGGCGCACCTCGACATGGTCCAGGAGAAGAACTCGGACGTGGAGTTCGACTTCTCGCAGGATGCCATCCAGCCGCAGCGGGACGGCGACTACGTCAAGGCCACCGGGACCACGCTGGGGTCCGACAACGGCATCGGTGTGGCCTCGATGCTGGCCTTGATGGAGGCGGACGACGTGGTCCACGGGCCGCTCGAGCTGTTGTTCACCGTGGACGAGGAGACCGGGCTGACCGGGGCGAAGGGCCTGGCGGGCGACATGCTCCAGGGACGGCTGCTGATCAACTGCGATTCCGAGGAGGAGGGGGTGCTGACGATCGGCTGCGCCGGTGGGGCCGACAGCCATCTGCACCTGCCGATCGATCACGAGGAGACTCCATCCGGAACCTCGGCGCTGACCATCAAGGTCTCGGGCTTGAAGGGCGGGCACTCCGGGATCGACATTCACCTGCAGCGCGGCAACGCCCTCCGGCTGCTGGCGCAGGCGCTGCACGCCGCAGCGCTCGATCATCCCTTTCGCATCGCTGCCATGAGCGGCGGCAACGCGCACAACGCCATCCCGCGGGAGGCGACGGCGACAATCGTTGCCGGCGAGGCGACGGACGATCTCGCCGAGCGCATCCGGCAGGAGCTCGCCACCCTGGCCGAGGAGTACCGCACCGCGGAGCCGAACATGCAACACGCCGTCGAGTCGGGCGAGCCACCGGCTCGGGGCTGGACGGACGAGTCGACCGCAACCGCCCTGCGCCTGATCGTGGCGCTGCCGCACGGCGTTCAGGCAATGAGCCTCGACATCCCCGGCCTGGTCGAGACCAGCACCAACGAGGCGGTCGTGCGCGAGGACGACGGGCGTTTGGAGGTGCTCATGAGCAGCCGCAGCTCCGTATCTTCTGCGCTCGACGGGCTGCTGCGCCGGATCCGCGCCATCGCCGACCTGGCCGGCGCCGAGGTCGAGGAGCCCGAGGGCTACCCGGGCTGGCAGCCGGATACCGGCTCATCCATGCTCGCCGCGGTGCAGGCCGCATACGAGGAGCTAACCGGAGAATCTCCCGAGGTGGGCGCCGTCCACGCCGGGCTGGAGTGCGGGCTCATCGGCGAGAAGTACGCCGGCATGGACATGATCTCGTTCGGCCCGCAGATCGAGTTTCCACACTCTCCGGACGAGCGGGTCAAGGTCGACTCCGTGGCGGAGTACTGGAAGCTGCTGCTCCGAACGCTCGAGCGGCTGGCCTGATCCCCACCGGTGCCAACTGAAGCCAAAGCCATGACCGCACGCGATGCCTTCGCCGATTTCCAGGCCACAGAGCTCTATTGCCCGACCTGCAAGGAACCGCGCCGCGTGCGCAAGCGGCTTCTTTTGGTCCTGCCCGGCGCCGAGAAGTTCGACTATTGCTGCGTCGTGTGCGGCACAACCGTCGGCGGCAGGACAGACGCCAGTGAGGACACGCCGTTTTCGACGCGGCCGCGGTAGTCGCACCCGAGGCGCGTGTCGCCGGCTCGATCGAGAAAGCGACTGCCCCGCTCAGATTCGATCAGGCCGAACCCATCTTGCCGGCGGTCCCCCCACCGTCCACGACCAGCGTCGCGCCGGTCATGAACGAGGACTCGTCGGAGGCGAGAAAGAGCACGGCGCTGGCGATCTCCTCGGCCGTGCCGATGCGGCCGAGAGGCCGATCCGCCGCGCCGACTTCGTACTCGTCCCAGGAGACCCCGCGCCTGTCGGCGTCCTCCGCCAGCATCGGCGTGTGCACGTCGCCGGGGCAGATGCAGTTGACGCGGATGCCGTCGGGGCCGTGATCGATGGCCATGGCCTTGGTCATCACAACCAGACCACCTTTGGCGGCGCAATAGGCCGCCGCCTTGTCCCCCCCGAGGATCCCCCACCCTGAGCTGCAGTGGATGATGGAGCCGCTGCCCCGCTCGATCATCGAGGGCAGCGCGTACTTCGACATCAGAAAAGCGCCCTTGAGGCTCGAGTCGATGGTCTCGTCCCACTCCTGCTCGCTGCAGTCGGGGACCGCGTTCGGGTAGAACACCCCGGCATTGTTGAACAGCACGTCGATCCTGCCGAAGCGCTCCAGTGTCTGCTCGACGGCCTGCCGGCACTGCGCGGCATCGCGCACGTCGGAGCGGATGAACAAGGCGTCGCCCCCGCCATCCCCAATCGCCCGAGCCACCCGATCGCCGCGTTCCTGGTTGCGGCCGGTGAGCGCGAGCGCGGCACCCTCGCGGGCAAAACGCGTCGCGGTCACGGCACCGATTCCCGAGCTGGCCCCGGTAATCAACGCCACCTTACCCGCCAATCTCATGGGTCTTCCTCCTGCCTCTGGCGGCATGTTCGTCTCTCCGCACAAGGGGCCCGCTCGAGGCGCCAGGCGCCCGCGGCGCACTCCCCTACTCGTGGCTCCACTGGCTACACAGGCCGCCGGTCGTCTCGGCGCCATCCATCACGTAAACCTGGCCGGTGGCGAACGCGGCATCGTCGGAGGCGAGGAAGGCGAACAGGGCGGCGATCTCCTCCGGGCGGGCGTGCCGGCCGGCCGGGATCTTGCGGTTCACGGCGTCGAGCATCGCGTCGGTGTACTCGGCCCGCTGCATCGGGGTCAGCACGTAGCCGGGTGAGATCGCGTTCACCCGGACGGTCGGAGCGAGCTCCAGCGCCATCGCCCGGGTGAGGGCGATGACGCCACCCTTGCTGGCGCTGTAGTCGGCGTAGTGCGGATAGCCGGTGGTTCCCGCAGTGGAGGCGGTGTTGAGAATGACGCCCGCCCCCGTTGCCATCATGTGACGGGCCGCCGCCTGCGCGACGTAGAACAGTCCCTTCAGGTTTACGGCGAGCACCTCGTCCCACTCCTGCGGCGTGATGTCGAGGAAGTCGTGCCGGATGCTGATGCCCGCGTTGTTGATCAGCACGTCGAGCGAGCCCATGCGCCCGACGGCCTCGTCGATGGCACGCTGCACCTGCTCGAGGTTCGACACGTCGGCGTCGATGACCGACGTGAGTCCAGGCAGCTCCTCGGCAACCCGCCGACGCGCGCTGTCGCTGCAATCGAGCACGCACACTTCCGCGCCCTCCTCCAGA
>CBDUAS010000526.1:0-3138 GCA_965365185.1 uncultured bacterium
CTTGATGGCCCCCTGCCGATCGAGGGTCAGATCGCGGGCGCGATACACCTCGCCCATGCCCCCGACTCCCATCAGCTCGAGGACCTCATAACGACCGATTTTGCTACCGATCATCGACATGCGCGGAACCTTTACACGGGAATGACGCTCCGTCCACACGCGGCGCGCCAGCCACGGATAGAAGGGCCGGGCTCGACCGACGACGAAGGAGCGCCGGGCGCGACCGCCGAGTGCTCGGTGCCCGGCCGCCCGATGCCTATCGTCCGACCGGCGCCCGCTCCTGCAGCTCTCGGAACCAGTTGAGCACGACGCGGAACCTTCCCTCGCCGACGGCGTCGCCGTCGCCCCAATCGACCATCAGCAGGCGCTCACCATCCAGCGAAACATCGTACGAGCCGGCGTTCTGGATATCGCCGCTGAACAAGACCCGCTCGAGGAACACCCGGGGAGCGCTGACGTCGAACGGCTCCTCGCTGACGACGTCGACCACCATGATGTCGGTATCACGACGGTAGAACAGACGGCTCGAGTCCGGCGCCCACAACGGCTCCTCGCCGGGTCCATCGGACACCTGTGTCACCCCGCCGAGGTTGGGAAACCCCTGTACGAAGACGCGGCGATCGTCCTGCGGCCCCGAAACGTAGGCCACCCACTTGCCGTTGGGGGCGAACGTAGCCGTGACCTCCTGAACCTCGCGATCGAAGACCGGCTCGGGATCGGCCGGCTCGGTCAGCGACACGACCTTGATGTCGTACGCGCCGGTGTTGATGACATCCGTATCGGCGTACAGCATCCACTCGCCGCCGGCGGAGATGGAGCGCACGAACTCGTTGCCGGGGCCGGACAGGAACTCTTCCGCGTCACGGCTCATGTCGGCCGGGCGACGGTAAACATCGGTGCCGTTCTCGGCACCCGAGTCGGCCGAGTAATACAGCCACTCGCCACCCGGCGACCAGGCAAACGAGCGCGCCCCGCCGTCGGGCGTGAACAAAGAGTGGATACCGCGCTGCAAATCGAGCATCCAGATGTTGTCGCCGTCCTGACCGCTCGTTCGGTAGGCGACATAGCGGCCATCGGGCGACAGGCGCGGCGTCCACGTGCGCCCGGGCTCGTTTGCCTGGGCGACGACCTCCTTGCCGCCATCGCCATCACGCCACACGAGCGTAGAAGGCTCCATGCCTTGGCCACCGCCTTGGACATAGACCAAATCACCGGTGTCAGCAACGGCGAAATGCGCTGCGCCGGACAGGCCGGACGCTCCCGCGACTTCCTGAAGCAGCGGCACCGCGCCGCCGACCTCACGCGTCGCCGGATCGAACGTCCTCGCCAGCACCGCGTCCTCCAGCCCGTAGACGATGTGGCCTGTGGGCAGATAACGGGCATCGCGCCCACCCGACACCAACACCGTCGGCTCCTCCTCATCCGGCCGCTGCACGACGATCTGGCCGTCGTCCCAGGTGTTGTCCGCCGCGCTCAAGAGCGTGTACAAGATGGAGCCGTCGGGGAGCATCTGCGGCCCTTCATAGAAGTGCTCTTCGCGGCCCTCGATCACCGGCTCCGGCTCACCGCCGTCGCCCGAGACGCGCCAGATACCCGTCTCGTTGGCGTACAGGATCGTGTTGTCCGCACCCCAGCGGGCGCCTGCCGGCGGATTTTGTAGGTCGGCCAGCTTCACTGCCGCCCCGCCCCCGATCGAGACCTTTCGCAGCTCGGATTCCGCCCAGAACCCGATCGATTGCCCATCGGGTGAAAAGAACGGAACCAGGGCGATGCCCTCGGTTCCGCGCACCGGTGCCGCGGTGTCGTCGTGCATGGCGCGCACGTAGATCTGGGCGTCGGCGGCGACGGCGATGTGGGTCCCCTGAGGCGAGATGGCGATGCTCGGTTGGCCCAGTGCCGTGTAGTTGATGTTCTCGGGGAGCGACATCTCGAACCGGAAGATGCGCTCATCGGGGGCTCCGGAGGGAGCAAACGACCAGGCAGCCCACGCCGCCGCCAGGGCGATCACCGCGGCAGCCGGAACGGCGAGCTTCCACGGTAGTCCGCCGGCCGCCGCCGCTACCTCATCTCCGCGCAGGGCACGATCCGCCACCGTCCTGGCGGTCCCGGCCTCGACCTCCGCCGACAGGTTCTTGATGTCGACAGCGACATCTTCGGCATGCTGGTAGCGCTGATCCGGGTCCTTCGCCAGGCACTTCTTGATGATGCGCTCGAGGTCGGCGGGCAGCTCGTCGTTGATCTCGCCCACCGGCAGCGGGTCGGTGCGCGAAATGGCGTGCAGCGTGTCGAGCACGCTATCGCCGCTGAAGGCACGCTGCCCTCCGGTCATCTCGTACAGCAAGCAGCCGAAGGCGAACAGGTCGGCGCGGCCGTCGATGTCACCGTCACCATCGATCTGCTCCGGGGACATGTAGCCCGCGGTCCCCATCACCTGTCCCGCGACCGTGCCCAGCACTGTCGGCGACATGGAGATCTCCTTGCTGCCGGGAACGGCGAGCTCCGTGAGCTTGGCAAGACCGAAGTCGAGCACTTTGGCGTGGCCGTCCTTGGTGAGGAACACGTTGTCGGGCTTCAAATCGCGATGCACGATGCCGGCACCGTGCGCCGCCGCCAGCGCCTCGGCGATTTCGCGGGCCAGCAGCAGAGCCTTGCCGACCGGCAGCGCACCCTTGGTGAGCGGGGTCCGCAGCGTGTGGCCTTCGAGGTATTCCTGCACCATGAAGTGCGTGGCCGCGGCGGCCCGCTCTGATCCTGTGTTATCGACGACCTCCGAGCCGACGTCGAAAACCGCGGCGATGTGCGGGTGGTTGAGCGCCGCGGCGGCCTTCGCCTCCTGCTCGAAACGCGCCAGGCGCTCCGGGTCGGAGGCAAACTCGGGCGGCAGCACCTTGATCGCCACCTTGCGGTTCAGACGGGTGTCCTCGGCAAGGTAAACCTCCCCCATGCCGCCGGCACCGAGCTTTTCGAGAATAGAGTACGGCCCTAAAGAGCTACCGATCATGTGTGTGGTCCCCGGATCGTCGACGAGATCGCCCGCCGAAATCTAGTAAAGAAATGTGCCCGGCACAACACGGAACCGCTGATTCACCCGCCGGCGGTCGTGGCCGACATCGCTCTCGATGTCGAAGGGAGAGGTCG
>CBDUAS010000527.1:0-3105 GCA_965365185.1 uncultured bacterium
TTCGTTGGCCTCGGCCGGGGCGAAGGCGCTCAGGTCGGCGCCGTTCGGGACGATCTCCACCCTGCGCGGCCAGGGGGCGCGGGATCGCACGTAGGCTCCGATTTCGGCCGAAGGCGCGAAAATCACGTCAGCGGCGCAGAACAGCGTCTCTTCAATTGCCGCCGCCGCATCATGGAGCTCGAGGGCACGATAGCGGGCTTGCTCCCGCGCCAGCGGTGCGTTGACCTCGAGGGCGAACGGCAGGCCGTGGCGCCGGGCGAACTGCAGACCGGCCGTCGACCAAAGGCTGTAGCGTTCGTAGATCGCCTCGAACCCTGCTCGGTGATGCTCCTGCTCGAGTGTGTCGAGGGTCATGGCGTTTGCCAGCAGGCCCTCGACTTCGCTCGCCAGCGTCGCCCGGCCGCGGTCACGAAGCGACTCCCTGACGCCCTTGGCGACGCGATCGAACTCCACCTGGCGCACGGTGGCCGAAACGGCATGCTGGCCCTCGCCGCCACGAACCGCGATCACCGTAACGCCGTGACCGCGGTGGCACAGGGCGTCGGCCACCGACCGGACGTGGATCGAAGCGCCCTTGTGGCCGTCGAACGGGATACCACGATCCGCACAGAGGTAGGCAATTTGCATGGCTACCAGGCCAGCCTTCGCGTCGCGCTCGCCCCCGAAGGACGCCAAATCCGCCGGCCGCCGCCCGCGCGTCGCGTCCCGCCGAACCAGTCGGCGAGCTCGCCGACGTTCCTCGTTGCGTCGAAGAGCTTCTCGGCCCTCCGTCGCGCGGCGAGCGACATGCGCCGGCGCAGCAGAGGCTCTCGGATCAAGGTCTCCGTGGCCGTTGCGATTCCGGCGGCGTCGTTCTGGTGCACGACGAGGCCGGTACGGTGATTGTCGATGATTTCCGTGACGCCGTTGACCGGCGTGGAGACGGCAGGCACGCCGGCCGCAGTCGCCTCCAGCAGCACCGTCGGCAGCGCGTCGCGGTCGCCGTCCGCGGCAACCCGACAGGGAAGAACGAAAGCGGTCGAGCGCCCGAGCTCCTCGATGACAGATTCGTGCGGCACCGTGCCGACGAAACGGACGCGGTCCTCTACACCGAGCCGGGTCGCTTGGTGGCGCAGCTCGTTCTCGAGGGGGCCACCTCCAAGGACTGTCCAGATCGCATCGATCCCCCGGTTGCGGAGGATCGCGGCCGCTTCGATGAACAGGTCGGCGCCCTTCTTCTCGATCAGGCGCCCGGCGAACAGCACGCGCACGGGACCGTCGGATCGCGGGTCACGCGGGCGGATTTCCTTCAGATCGACGCCGTTGTAGAGACGCCTGACCTTGTTCGAGAGGTCACTCCCAACGAGCTTCACGATGTGGTCGCGGTTCGCGTCGGAAACGGTGACGGCGAAGGCCGCTCGCGATAGTTGCTCCCGCCACAGCTCGCGGGTCGGCGCAGCAGCGTAGATGTCCTTGGCATGCGCGGTGAAGGAAAAAGAGGCGCCGGAGATCATGTGCGCCAACATGGCGACGAAGGTCGGGTGGTTGGCGAAATGCGCGTGCAGATGGCCGATGCTCCTGTCTGCGGCCGCCTCCGCGACCATCGCCGCCTCACCCAAATAGCTGCGGCCGCTACGGTTGGGGCAGTCGAAAGCCTGGGCGACCGCCGCGCGGATGCCGTCGCGGTTGTACGGTTCGGCGTCGGCTCGTGATTTCAGCGCCTTCCAGGTGCGCGAAAACGAAACCCGAGGCCGGCAATCGATTACTTCGGCGCGCAAGGCGTCGATCCAGCCATGCCGCGCCGGCCGCGAGGTGGCGCGCACCGGCATGACGGTAACCTCGAATCCTTGTCGCTCGAGCTCGAGGATCTCGCGGCAAATGAATGTTTCGGAGACTTTCGGGAACTCCTTGACGACGTAGCCAACGCGCATGACGGTGCTCAATGTATGGTCTTCGTTTCGGTGGGATCGATGATCTCGGCCCCGATCAGACGGGCGGCACGATCGACGAGGTTCACGCCGCCCGGCAGGCTGTCGGGCGCGGGTCGGGGCATCTCGATGAGCTCCTCTACGGCTGACCAGATCGCGGACGGATCCGCGGTCTCGGGATGGAGGACGCGATGGTGCGGTGACGCCGCCAAACGCCTCGCTCGCAGCCACTGTTCGCTGCGGGGCCGCACCCGAGGGACCAGTACCGAGCGACACCCGGCGGCCCGGAGCTCGCAAACGGTGTTGTACCCGGCCATCGATACGACCACATCCGCGGTGGCCAGCTCCTGCGCAAGGGACGGCGCGAAGCGGGCGAACGTGGCGTCGAATCCATTGTGTGAGGTGATTTCCGCGAAAGCGCGGGGGCTGAAGTCCGGGCCGAGCACAATGCGACTGGACACGGACGGCCGGAACCGACGCAGCGCGTCCACGTACGCGTGAACGACGCGATCAGCGTCACCGCCGCCGCCGCCGGTCACGAGGATGCGGGGCTTGGATCCGCGCCGTATGAGTCGTTCGGCGGCCGCTGCGGAGGTCATCGACGGCTCGCCAAGAAGCCCACAGGCGATGACCTTCGATGCCCTTTCATGGAGCCCGGAATCCCGCATGATTCGCCGGGTGGCGACCTCATCGCCGAACACCCACACCTCGTCGTAAATGTCGAGCGCCTCGCGCGTCTGCGGGCGCCGCCATTCGTGGCGCACGCGTTCGCGAGCATCAAGAACGTCGCGCAGGGCCAGCACGCAGCGCGTCCTCCGGCCGGCACGGTTTCGCAGCGCCGGCATGACCTCGTCGCGCAGTCCGGACGGGACGTTGTCGACCACCAACAGATCGGGATCGAAACCGCTGACGGCATCGAGGATGCGGCGGCTGCGCTCGCGGATCACGGCCTCGATGGCGATGTCGGTCCCGCGGGCACGGTAGCTGCCGTCGGCGCACTTGGTCACCGCGGGGAGAGGCAGCGTGTCGAAGCCCACCGGCGGCCGGAATGCCGTTGCGTCCGCCGAGCCGGTGAGAAGAAGGCCCCGAACACGCGGTAGGTTCCGCGACAGTATCCGGGCGATCTTCATGCACCGGGAGAGGTGGCCGAGGCCGAAGGTGTCGTGTGAGTAGAACACGACTCGAATCGGCGTCCGGG
>CBDUAS010000528.1:0-3098 GCA_965365185.1 uncultured bacterium
CCCCCCCGCCCCCGCGACGCCCCGGCCCCGCGGCAGCCATGAGACGCGCACCCGAATCGCCTATGCTGATGGCATGAGAGTCGATTCGTGGTGCTTCGCAGCTCTTCTGATGCTCGTGTCGCCCGCGCCGCAGGGTTCCATGGCACTTCAGGTCCTCGGTGATTTCGAGCCGGGCTGGGAATCCGCCTGGCAGCGCCAGCAGCTCGGCGGCGGTGAGACGACGTACCGGGCCGTTGCCGACGGTGAAGACCGCGTCTTGCGTGCCGACAGCGACGCGGCGGCAACGGCGTTGTTCCGCTTGCTCGAGCCATCCCTGGGAGCGGCGCGCATCTCCTGGCGATGGAAGGTCGCCGGCAGCCTGTCGGGAAGCGACGACGAGATGCAGCGGTCGGGCGACGACTACGCCGCGCGCCTGTTCGTGATCTTCGGCTCCGGCGAGCTGCGCAGGGATACACGTGCGATCTGCTACGTGTGGGCTGGAAGAATGCCGATCGGCAGTGCCTACCGCAGCCCGTACGTCGATGGCGTGCAGACGATCGTGTTGCAGAGCGGCGACGGGCGCGCCGGTGAGTGGCTGGAAGAAAGCCGTGACTTCGTGGCCGACTACGTGCGCGCCTTTGGTGAGGAGCCGGACGGGATCGGCGCCGTCGCCTTGCTGGTCGATACCGATGACAGCGGCAGCCGGGCCACGGCCTGGTTCGACGACATCGTTTTCCACCAGCCGTAGCTTCCGGCAGCCGTAGCTTCCCGAAGGCGTAGCTCGCGGCAGCCATAGCTTCCCGAAGCCATAGCTCCCCGCAGCCGCAGATCGCCGCACAGCCGCAACTCCCGGGCGACTCAGCCGCGGGTCTGCCAGTCGTAGACGGCGTCGAGCGGCCACAGCAGCATCAGGATGTTGAGCAGCAGGCTATCGCGGATCCAGGCGAGCAGCAGGACCTCGATGCCGGCGAACAACGCCACGGACGCCCATACGGGTGCCACCAGAGCAAACCCGTAGCCGACGGCGCAGGCGACGATATCGGCAAGAGAGTTGAGCACACTGTCGCCATGGTAGTCGAGAGAGATGGTCGTTTCGCGATACCGGTCGATGACGAAGTCGGTGTTTTCGATGATCTCCCAGGCGGCCTCGGCAACCATGGCGATGCTGAAACGGGTGCCGTGCGCGAGCCGCTTACGCGCCAACCACCACATCACCCCGTAGAGCGCCAGACCGTGAAGCACGTGGGTGAGCGTGTAGGGGTCGAAGAGGTGCTGGGAGTTGTGCGGGCTGTTGACGTCGAACGACCACGGCGCCAGGTCGCCGCGAGCACACCACCACGGCTGCCCCATGAGGCTGAGCGCCGCGGCCGTCACGCTGATCAGGGCGGCGAGGATCACGGGGCCGCGCGCTCCGATGGGCAACCGCCCGGGCCGATGCTCTGGATTCATCGGTGCTTTTCCTCGAGCAGCAGGATCGCGCTGCTCCTGCGCGACGGACGCCAGGCTAGTGGCTGTCCGCCCCCGCTCGGCCGCTGAAGCCCAGCATCTGCTGCGTCAGGTCCTGCGGGTAGGAGATGACAACGTCGGTGATGTTGCCGTCGGCATCGCGGACGGCCTCGAGGTGCGGCTGCACGAAGCCGGTGTACGAGGGCAGATCGAGCGCGTCCACCCGGGACACGATCTCGTCGCGCAGCGCCGGGTCGAAATGGATCCCGTAACTCTCGAAGATTTCCCGAGCGCCCTCGTAGTCGCCGGTCGACTTGATTCGCTGCACCTCGGCGAGCAGTGTGCCGACGCCTTCGCGGAACGCCTCCACGTCGACCATGACGTAGTAGGTCTTGCCGTCCCGTTCCCGCTCCTCGATCGCCTCCGTGTTGTCCATCAGCCAGCGCACGATCATCTGCCGGTTGCGCATGTGGTCTTCGGCAATCTGGTCGCTGTCGCGCATCCGGCGTAGCTGCACCAGCGCATTGCGGGTGTAGCCCTCGTACTCGGCGCGCACCAGCTCGGCCTGCTCCTCGGCGCTCACCAGGCCGAGCTCGGCCAGCTTGGGGTCGGCGATCCAGTACAGGGCGATGAGGTCGGCGCGGCCCTCCTCGAGCGCCGAGTATTGCTCCCTGAGCAGCTCCTGCGGGCTGACCTCGAGCCCCTCGGCGGTCCTGCCGGAGGCGTGACCGATGACCTCGTGCATGTTGGTGGTGAGCTCGCCCGCGAGCGACGCGTACGTCTTCGTGCGCGCGGCCTCCTCGGCGGACCAGGAGAACTCGTCGCTGAATCCGCCGGCGCTGGACAGGTCGTAGGCCTCGATGACGTTCGACAGCGACACCGATTTGCTGCCGAACTCCTCGCGAACCGACAGGTCGTTGGGAAGATTGATGCCGATGGGGGAAATCGGGCCGGAATCACCGGTCTCGACGACCACGTCGATGGCATTCGCGGTGATCCCCGTCACCCCGGTCTTCTTGTACTCGTCGGCCCAGGGCATGCGGTCCTCGAAGTACTGCGCCTCGGCGGCCAGCCTCTCGATCGCCTCCGTCTTCTCCTCGTTGACGTAGAAGACCAGCGACTCCCAGGAGCCCTTGATCCCGCGGGCGTCCATGTAGACCTCGATGAACCCGTTGATGGTGTCGACGGGCGAATCGGTGTCCGCCACCCAGGCGATGTCGTAGGCTCGACGGTCCTCGTCCTCGCCGGTCGTGTACCAGCGAATGAGTGCGCGCAGCGCCTCGGCCATGGGCTCGGTGGCGAACTCCGTCGCTGCACCCAGATGGGTGACGATGTCGGCGATCTGCTCGCCGTACATGCCGTCGATCTTGTACACCTGCTCGATCAAACGGCCGTCCTCGTTGACCAGGCGCGAGTTGAGACCGTAGCGCTCGTCGAAGCCCTCCAGGTCGTTGATCGACACGTCTTTGTAGAGATTGTTGGCACTGTCGAGCAGGATGTCACCGCCCGGCCCCGGCGTCTTGTTGGTGACGATGGGGTCGAACGTCGCGTCGAAGAACAACGGCTGCATGCGGGTGAGCATTTGCTGCAGCGTCTCGCCGTCGCCGAGCGGCAGGGTGGCGCCGTTTTCGGCCGCGATGGAGACGGCTGCGGCGAAAGCCTCCGGCGTGGTG
>CBDUAS010000529.1:0-3091 GCA_965365185.1 uncultured bacterium
TTAAATCTGGCGGAAGGCCTGGAAAGTCTGAAAGTGCCGGTATACTTTGCCGAACCCGGCGATTACCCGCTGAGCAGCGATCGGAACATGGCGTTAATTTGCAGTTTTACGTTCGACGAACCGATCGAGATGTTCTTCGAGGCGGCCGCGAGACACCTCGGCGTCACGCGAGCCTTGTAAACGTTGCCCGGGTGCCGAAGAATGTTGCGGCTCCTGAAGTTCGCGCTCAGCCAAGACTCCTTAGAGGAGAGGGATGGACCCATGCGCAGATTACTGGCCTTGATTGCCGCCGTCGCGATTGTTGCGTGCGGCGCCGAAACGACTCGACAATCCGATTCCGACGCCGCTGCGACGGAGCCATCGGCCGCCATGGCGCAAGCGGACCCCGAGGCGCTGATGGAAGCGGATCGGGCTTTCGCCGCCGCGGTCGCCGAGGGGGGCGCCGAGGCGTGGGTCTCGTGGTTTGCGTCCGACGGGGCCATGATCCAGGAGGGGATCGGCGAGATTCGCGGAACGGAGGCCATCAGGGCCGCAATGGCCGGCATCGATGCTCCGGGTGTCTCACTGCACTGGGAGCCGGTGCGAGCCGATATCGCGGCGAGTGGAGACCTCGGCTGGACGACCGGCCGCTCGGTTTTCGAAGCCCCGGGCCCCGATGGGGCCACGATGCGGATCGACGGCGTATACGTATCGATTTGGAGGCTACAGGCCGATGGAAGCTGGAAGGTGGTCATGGATCTCGGCAATCCGGTGACGCTCGGCGACCCCGAGGTGCCCGCCCGATGACGCGACATCGCCGGTGGCGCCTGAGCCTGCCGACGGCGTGGCTTCTGGTGATGCTGGCAGCAGGTACGTTGGCCTCTGCCGAGGTGACACAGCGGTCGCAACGCGGTCGCGAGGTGGTGCCGACTCTCGGTCTCGAACAAGGCACTGTGCGGTTGGAGTCGCCATCGTTCGCCCTCGATCTCGTGAGGGCTTCGCAAACCGTTGCCGGTCTCAGACCGACGGTCGAGCCCGAGCTCGATTTCACCCCCGGTGATTGGCTCGAGCGCCGCAACGGCGACGGGTTCTTCCACCTCGGCGACCTGAACCTCCGTCTACGAACCGGAGGCAGAGGCTGGCGTGACTACTCCACCGCGTCCCGGCGCAGCCCGATCCAGGCACTCGACGCCTCCGCTCCCGTCCTCGCCGCCGCCGATCTTGCGGCGACGTTGCCCGAAGACATCCCGCTGAGGGTGCGACGTTACTGGGAGGTCGACGACGGTCGGCTCGCATTGCGTTTCGAGCTCCACAACGAGACCACGGAGCCGGTGGAGATCGGCTCTCTGGGCATCCCGATGGTGTTCAACAACATCCTCCAGGGGCGATCGCTCGAGGAGGCACACGCGGTGGCGTCGTTCCACGATCCCTACATCGGCGGCGACGCCGGCTACCTGCAGGTGACCCGGCTGACGGGCCACGGACCGGCGCTGGTGGTGGTGCCGCAGGGCGACACGCCGTTCGAGGCGTACAACCCGCTGCTGTCCGATCCAACGCGGCGCGGCGTGACCTTCGAGGGCTTCTACGAGTGGATGCCGCACAGCCGGGCCCACGCCGAAAACGACTGGGCCGAGGCGCAGCCGTGGAACGAGCCCACGTCGGCCGTTCTGGCGCCCGGCGAGAGCCGCTCGTACGGCGTGCGTTTCCTCGTCGCCGACGGGCTGCGCGACATCGAGCCGACGCTGAAGCGGCACCGCCGCCCGGTGGCCGTCGGCATCCCCGGCTACGTGCTGCCGATGGACATCGAGGCGAAGCTCTTCCTCGACTATCCGGAGGGCATCGTCGACATCCGTGCCGAACCCGAGGGAGCGCTCGAGGTTCGCGGCGCCGGCTACACCGACAGCGGCCGGGTGGTCTACTCCGTGCAAGGCCGGCAGTGGGGGCGTGCCCGCGTCGTCGTCAACTATCGTGGCGGCCAGGAGCAGGTGATCCACTACAAAGTCATCAAGCCGGCGCGCCAGGTCGTCGCCGACCTTGGCCGCTTCTTGACCACCGAGCAGTGGTACGAGAACCCCGATGACCCGTTCGGTCGCAGCCCCTCGGTGATCAGCTATGACTACGAGGAGCGTCGCCCGGTGCTGGAGGACAATCGCGCCTGGATCGCCGGCCTCGGTGATGAAGGAGGTTCGGGCTCCTGGCTGGCCGCCTTCATGAAGCAGCTCGTCTCACCGGACCGCGCCGAGCTCGAGAAGCTGGAACGCTTCGTCGACGCCGTTCTCTGGGGGGGGCTGCAGTACACCGAGGGCGACAGGGCGTACGGCGTGCGCAAGAGCATGTTCTACTACGAGCCCGACGACTTCCCGGAAGGCACCTACAGCGACGACGTGCGCTACGGCGGCTGGTCGAGCTGGGACCGCGAGGAAGCCACCTCCGTCGTGCGCTCCTACGACTATCCGCACGTGGCCGCCGCCCACTGGGTGATGTACCGGCTGGCGCGCCATCACCAAGGGCTGGTGCGCAACCACGGCTGGGATTGGTACCTCGACCGCGCCTGGCGCACCGGCGTGGCGATGGCCGAGCTGGCACCGCGCTACGCCCAGTTCGGCCAGATGGACGGCACCGTGTTCTTGCTCATTCTCGAGGACCTGCAGCGCGAGGGTTGGACCGAGCAGGCGGCGGAGCTGGAGTCCACCATGCGCGAACGCGCCGACATCTGGCGCTCGCTCGCCTACCCGTTCGGCTCCGAGATGCCCTGGGACTCCACCGGCCAGGAGGAAGTCTACGGCTGGAGCAAGTACTTCGGCTACGACGAGAAGGCCGAGGTGACCCTCAACGCCATCCTCGGCTACATGCCCACGGTGCCGCACTGGGGCTACAACGGCAGCGCCCGACGCTACTGGGACTTCCAGTACGCCGGCAAGACCCGCCGGGTAGAGCGCCAGCTCCACCACTACGGCTCCGGGCTCAACGCCATCCCGGTGCTGTCGGCGTTCCGCGACCACCCCGACGACCTCTACCTGCTGCGCGTCGGCCACGCCGGCGTGATGGGCGCCATCGCCAACATCACCGAGGACGGCTTCGGCCCCAGCGGCTTTCACGCCTATCCGTCGAC
>CBDUAS010000530.1:0-3091 GCA_965365185.1 uncultured bacterium
CCGTACGCCCACGACGCCCTCGAGCCGCACATCGATGCGGAGACGATGGCGATCCACCACGGCAAGCACCACAACGCCTACGTAACCAATCTGAACGCGGCGCTGGAGTCACATCCCGACCTGCAGGACAAGAGCGCGCTCGAGCTGCTTGTCGAGTTCGACAGCCTGCCGGACGGCCTCAAACCGGCAGTGCAGAAGCACGGCGGCGGGCACGTCAACCACTCGATGTTCTGGACGCTGATGAGCGGCGACGGCGGCGGTCAGCCGGGCGGCGGCCTGGCTTCCGAGATCGACGACGCTTTCGGTTCCTTCGACGAGTTCAAAGCGGCCTTCAAGGCGGCCGCCGGCGGCGTGTTCGGCAGCGGCTGGGCCTGGCTCGTGGTCGGCGCCGACGGCAAGCTGAAGGTCACCACGACGGCGAACCAGGACAACCCCGTCTTCACCGAGGGCAGCCTGCCGATCCTCGGCATCGACGTCTGGGAGCACGCCTACTATCTCAAGTACCAGAATCGCCGTCCCGACTACATCGACGCGTTTTTCAACGTCGTCAACTGGGACCAGGTGGCCGTTTATCTCACCATGATCCGCGTCGGCGAGGGCGTCATCGCGCTGGCCGATTGGGCCGACCAGCAGAAGGCGAAGCTGCAGGACTTTCTCGGCAGCCTGACCGAGTAAGACACGGCGCCGCTGGCCGCACCGACGAGGGTATGGGCACTCCGTCGCACGCGGCAGCGCCGGCGGCACACGCGTTCCGGGGAGGCGGTGTCGGTTCGGCCGGCGCTGCCTCCCTTCCTCGTGGACCGAGCTCCTGTTGCACCGGTGATTCGGCCCGACATTGCATCGGCGTCGAGAATCGCGGCGCATGTGGCGCTGCGGTGCCAACGCGGGGCGTCATGCGCCGCGAAGAGAAACAGGACGCCTCAAGCGACGCCCGCGGCTAACGGGAACGGAGCAACTCCTGTACCGCGGCCCTCAGCTGGGGCCCCGCCGGGTTGCCGGGATGGGCCTCGATGATACGGTCGGCCATTCCCAGCGCTTCCTCCAGCCGGTCGCGCTTGAAGTAAAAATCGTACAGCGCGTAGAGGAAGTCGAACTGCTGGGGCTGGAGGGCGAGGGCCTCGGACAGCTCGGCTTCGGCACCCACGTCGTTGCCGAGCTGCTGCAGCAGTAGGCCATGGTTGTAGCGCACGCGGGCGTTGCGCGGCATGCCCTCCGCCGCACGGCGCAGCAGCGGTGCTGCTTCGTCGACGCGGCCCGTGCCCGCCAGGAGAAGAGCCAGGGAGTAGGCGGCGTCGTGTTGCTCCGGATATGCCTCCAGGATCTGGCGCAGAAGCTGCTCCGCTTCGCCGTCGCGGCCCTGCTGGGACAGCAGCACCGCGAGGTTCATCTTTGCCGGAAAGAACAAATCGTCGATCGCCAGCGCGGTGCGGAAATAGCGCTCCGCTTCCTCGGCCTCGTTGCGCGCCACGGCCAGATTGCCCAGGTTCATTCCGGCAGCGGCGAAGTCGAGGGAACGCTCGGTGGCCCGCACGTACTCGTCGAGAGCTTCCTCCATGGCCTCCCGCTGATACGGCCGAAACAGGCTGACCGGAACCGGAGCGAGCTGCGAGGCGGCGCGCAGCCGCACGGCCTTGACCGGATCGAACAGCAGCGGCGCGAGCAGCGACACCATCTCCTCGGGGTCGGCGACGACGGTGCTGTCGACCGCGGTGTGGCGCACCAGGGCTTCTTCGTCGGCCAGCGCCCGGCGGATGACGCGGGTCGTCTCGTCGCCGGGGTAGGCACGCAGCGCCTCGAGCGCGGTCGCCCGCACGATGGCGGGGTAGAGCGGGTTCTCGATCAGATCGATGAGCTGCGCGTGGGCTTCGGGCGCGCCGGCCCGCGCCGCGGCCAGGATGGTGCCGAACTGCGGCTTGCGGGCGCGCCCATACCAGGTGGTGAACGCGTCGATCGACCACTGCAACGGCCGGTCGTCGTGGCAGCCGCCCTGCGTGCAAGCGTTGGGCACACCGAGCTCGGCGGTGAGGTCGGGCCGCGGCACCCTGAGGCTGTGGTCGGCGCGCCAGTCGACGACCATGTAGGGCTGCTCGGGCATGTGGCACTTGATACACAGCGCACCGTCACTCGGCTGCCCTTCCCAGACCCTCTGGTGGAAGTGGTGCTCGTAGGCGTCATAGGTGTCGGCCCGGTGGCACTGGGTGCACAGGTCGTTGCCGGGCGCGTGCAGCTTCAGGCTGTGGACGTCGTGGCAATCGCTGCAGCGGATGCCGTTGGCGTACATCTTGCTCTGCACGAACGAGCCCCAGACGTAGACCTCGTCGAGGATCTGGCCGTCGACGTGGTAGAGGCCCTCGCGCAGCAGCGCCGGCAGCATGACGTCGAGCAGGTCGGTCTGCGTGTGGTCATAGTCGTCGAGCTCGGAGTGGCGCGAGTGGCAGGGGGCACACAGCGCTACCTGCTGGCGGTTATCGATTTCGGAGGTGCGCACCAGCAACTCGTAGTTGTCGACGTCGCGGCGTGCCATCGGCGGAATCTCCGCCCAGGTGACGTGCCGTGATCCGGGCCCGTGGCAAGCCTCGCAGGAGACGTCGATCTCCGAGTAGGTGGTCTCATACGTCTGGGTCTCGGGGTCGTAGCGCTTGACCAAATTGGTGGAGTGGCACTCGGCGCACATGCCGTTCCAGTTCTGCCCGTTGCGCGTCCAGTGCAGCCAGTCGTCGGCGGGGATGTCCTGACCGGGATAGAGGAAGAACCAGCGCTCTGTCTCCGTGTCCCAGGCGGAACTGAAGGCCTGCAACCGCCCGCCGGGAAGCGGGATCAGGTATTGCTGCAGCGGCTCGAAGCCGAACGTGCCGACGACCTCGAACTCACCCATCTCGCCGCCGGGCCCCTCGGTGTGGATGAAATAGCCACCGTCCCGGCGGGAGAAGCGCGTGGTCACGCCGCCGTGCTCGAAGGTGGCGTCGTCGAAGTCGCCGAGGACCGTTTCCTCCGTCGCCGGTGCCATGGCCTTGTCGTGATCCGAGCCGATCCAGCTCTCGCTGGCGGCGGGGTGGCAATCGGGTAGACTGCGGCCGTGATCGCGCGCTTG
>CBDUAS010000531.1:0-3084 GCA_965365185.1 uncultured bacterium
GGCGGGCAAGGTTGTCCACCATTTCAGAACGGATGCGCGCGCGGGCCTGGGGGTCGGCGAAGCGCTCGGCCATCGCGGCGGCACCACCTGCCTGCGACCAGCGTGGCAGGAGCGCCGCGCTCAACCCGGTGCTCGACGCCTCGTACGGGTACTGGTCGGCGTACATCTCGACGCCCTCGGCACGGGCAGCCTCGATGTGCCGCACGATCGTGTCTGACTCCCCCCAGACGTTCGGGCCCAGCGCTTTGACGTGGGTAACCACTCCGGGAACTCCCGCCCGTCGCGCTACTTCGATGACCTCGTCGACGGCCGCCGTGACGCCGATCGTGTAGTCGGCCTCGTCGCGGATGTGACTCGAGTACACGCCGCCGTATTCGGCCACTACCCGTGCGAGCGCGATCACCTCGTCGAGCTCCGCGTAGCTCCCCGGGGTGTAGAACAGACCGCTGGAAAGCCCGAAGGCACCCGCATCCATGCCGGCGCGCACAGCCTCTCGCATGCGCTCGAGCTCCTCTGGTGTGGCCTGGCGATCCTCCATGCCGATCACCGCCCCGCGGACCGAGCCATGCCCCACCATCTGCGCCACGTTCACCCCGAGCCCGTGCTCGATCAGGGCGTAGCGCTGTTGCTCGATGTCGGGGCTGCGGCCGTCCGGGTTGATGACGACCGTAGTCAGCCCCTGGGTCAGCAGCGCCTCCGCACCGCTGCGATCCCGGCTGGTGAGCCCACCGGCGGCGTGTGAGTGCACGTCGACGAAGCCGGGCGCGACATACAGGCCGGTGGCATCGATCTCGGCGCCGGCATGAGCAAGGGACAGATCGTCGATGGCCAGGATACGGTCGCCCCAGACGCCGACATCGGCGATGAACCAGGGATTGCCGCTGCCGTCGAGCACGCGACCGCCGCGGATGATCAGGTCGTACTCTTGCCGCTGTGCCGATACGGACGTCGCGGCGGCGACCGCAGCGACAAGCAGGGTTGCAAGAGCGAAGCGACGGACCATGCCGCCGAGATTACTCCGATATCGGGCTTGCAACAAACTATAATTCGACACATTATAGTTGCTGACATGAGGACCACAGCCGGATGCCCGTCACGAGGTCGTCGATGAGCGAAGCACGAGACCCCAAGGATCTTCTCCCGCTGAGCCCCCCCGTCTATCACGTTCTGCTCGCCCTCGGCTCTGACGCCCTGCACGGCTACGCCATCATGCAGGCGTTCAAAAAGAAGACCTCCGGAGCAGACGCGCTGCTCCCGGGGACGTTATACGCCACCATCGCCCGGATGGTCGACGCCGGGTTGATCGAGGAGCTCGCCGACCCGCCGCCGGGTTCATCGGATCGCCGTCGTCGCACCTATCGCGTCACCGAGTTCGGCCGCTCCGTAGCCGCGGCCGAATCCGAGCGCATTCACCGTTTGCTGGTCGTTGCCCGGCGCGAACAGCTCGCCCCCGAGGCGAGCTCCACCTCACGCTGACGCGTCGCGATGACGGAACCGATCGACACCGACCGATCGCACGCCGGGCTGGCCGTGCGACTGTATGCCTTCGCCGTTCGCGCCTTCCCGGCGCGCATCCGCCGGGCATACGGCGACGAGATCGTCGCCACGTTCGCCGCCAGACACGCGGCCTACCGAAGCGAAGAGCCGCGCCGGGCGCGGTCCTTCGCCTG
Source organism: uncultured bacterium (assembly GCA_965365185.1). Taxonomy (GTDB): domain Bacteria; phylum Acidobacteriota; class UBA890; order UBA890; family UBA890; genus CBDCGW01. The sequence continues at coordinate 1,671 of CBDUAS010000531.1, forward strand.
GCGCGCCACTCTCGATGCCGTCACCGCTGGAGCGCGCGAGCGCTGGGGGCGGGCCGGCATCGGCGCCCCACCCCCTCCGTCCCCGCGTCTGGCGGGACGTCGCCGGCTGTGGAACGAGCTCGGCAACGATGTCCGATTCGCGTTTCGCAGGCTGCGTCGGTCGCCGGGGTTCGCCGCCACGGTGCTCATCGTGCTGGCGCTGGGCGTGGGCATCAACGGCGCCATCTTCACGGCGATCAACGCCGCGCTGTTGGCGCCGATGCCCTATGCCGACCCGGAAGCGCTGGTGGTGCTCGACTACACGCTCGCCCAGATCGACCCGCCGCGACCACCACGTGCCATGGCGTGGTCCTGGCCGAAGTACGGCGTCCTGGCGGAAGCCGCGCTACCTGTCGACGCCATCGCCGCGTACGCCACGACCAGCGTCACGTTGACCGGCCGAGGCGAGGCGGCGAGGTTGCAGGCGGAGGCCATCACACCGGGCTATTTCTCCCTGCTCGCTCTGGCGCCGCAGGTGGGCCGAGCGCTGTCGGAGTCGGAACCGGGTGTCCCGGCCACGGAGGTGATCTTGTCCGCCGGGTTGTGGCGGGAACGCTTCGCCGGCGACCCGCGCGTGGTCGGGGAAGAGGTCGTGCTCAACGGCCAGACGTTGACGGTGGTCGGCGTCGCACCCGACGGCTTTCGCGGCCTCAGCGGCGAGGCGCAGATGTGGGTCCCGGTATCGGACGTGGGCATCCTGGTATCTCCGGTTCGCTTGAGACCGCAGGTGCACTGGCTGCAGGTGGTTGCCCGCCGCTCCGAAGACGTGACGCTGGAGCAACTGCAGGAACGCATGGCGGCAGTCGCCGCTGCCGTCGACCAGGTCTATCCGTTCGACGAGGAGGGGATGGAGGTCGGCGGCACCGCGTCGGCGCTGGCCGAAGCTCGCCGCAACCCTCGCGCGCAGCGCGCCGTCGCCGTCGTCGCCGGAGCGGCCGGGTTGGTGCTGCTGATCGCCTGCGCCAACCTGGCGGCTCTGCTGCTGGCCCGCGGTTGCGACCAGACGCAGGAGATCGCCGTGCGCCTGGCGCTCGGCGGCTCCCGCGGCCGCGTGGCGCGGGGATTGATCACCGAGACGCTGTTGCTGGCCTCAGGCGGCAGCCTCATCGGCGTCGGAGTGGCGGCCGCAACCACCCGGGCTGTGGCGTCGATGTGGCCGGAGAACTTCCGCGAAGGCGGGTGGAACCTCGAGTTCGTCGACGCGACCAGCTTCTCACTCGACGGCATTGCGCTCCTCTTTACCCTGGGCCTCGGTCTGCTCGCGGGCCTGATTTTCGGCATCGGCCCAGCGCTGAGGCTGTCACGCGCCGATCTCGCCACGGCCATGAAGGAGGGAACCAAGGCGACGCGCTCGGGGGGCGGCTGGCGGCTCGGC
>CBDUAS010000532.1:0-3057 GCA_965365185.1 uncultured bacterium
CAGTGGTCAATGATTACTGGCAGGAAGGCGGCTTGCGTTTGCTGGGCACCCTATCCAAATACAACGATGATTTACCCAATGGCTTTATCCCAGACGTCCTCTCCGACCGCCTTCGACCGGTTCGGACTCGATTCCTCGATCCTTCGCGGCGTCCGCGCCGCCGGCTTCGTCGAGCCCCGACCGATCCAGGTCGACACCATCCCCGCCGCCCTGAAGGGCCGCGATGTGCTCGGCCTGGCGCAAACCGGCACCGGCAAGACGGCCGCGTTCGCTCTGCCTCTGCTGCACCGCCTGCTGAGCCGACGGGGCCGCCGCCCGCGTGTGCTCGTTCTCGCCCCGACGCGCGAGCTCGCCTCACAGATCGACGCCGAGTTCCGCTCCCTGGCGCGCTTCACCAACCTGCGCGCTGCCACGATCTACGGCGGTGTCTCCGCCCACGGGCAGATCAAAGCCCTGCGTCGTAATCCGGAGATTGTCGTCGGCTGCCCGGGCCGCATCCTCGACCTGCACGGGCGCGGCGCCCTTTGTCTCCGCGAGGTGGAGAGCGTCGTGCTCGACGAAGCCGACCACATGTTCGACATGGGCTTTCTGCCGGACTTGCGGCGGATCCTGGCCGAGCTTCCGGCCAAACGGCAGAATCTGCTGTTCTCCGCCACCATGCCGGGCGAGATCCGCGCGCTTGCCGACGGGCTGCTGCGGGACCCTCACGTCGTCGAGTTGGCCCAGCCCGGTCCGGTATCGACGATCGAGCATGCGCTGGTAGCCGTGCGCGAGGATCGGAAGCGCGACCTGCTCGACAGCATCCTCAAAGAGGAGGGCTGCAACTCGGCGATCGTCTTTACGCGCACCAAGCACCGGGCACGGCGTCTCGCACAGCAACTCGACAGGGCCGGCCATCGCGCCGTGGGCCTGCAGGGCAACATGTCGCAATCGCAGCGTGATCGCGCCATGAGCGGCTTCCGTAAGCGGAGCTTCGACGTGTTGGTGGCGACCGACATTGCTGCCCGGGGCATCGACGTCCGCGGCGTCTCGCACGTCATCAACTTCGACGTGCCGAACACGCCCGAGGCCTACACCCATCGCATCGGACGCACGGGGCGGGCAGAGCGCGACGGTATGGCTGTGACGTTTGTCACGCGTGACGACGTGGGATGGCTCCGTGCCACCGAGCGCAAGCTGGGCAAGCCGATCCCGCGGCGAACCATGTTCGGGTTCGAGGCCGAATCCCTGGCGGCGCCCGACGGTGGCGGGCGTAAGCGTCGTTCGGGGCGGCATCACGGCGGCGCGGCTCCGCGGTCCGGCGATGCGGCGCGCGGCCGCACCCGCAGGCGCCGCCACGGCTCGCGCTCGCGCCGTCGCTCGGCCTGACCGCGGCGGAGGCGTTTGCCTCGCGGGTCGCCGGGTCGGGGTGACGGAATCCCGTCGGGTTGCGGCAGCGGCCCTCGGATGCTGATATACTGTTGGCAGTTGTAGTTTGCTTTAGACGGATACCTCGGTCCGCCAAACAGCAACTGGCGGGCCTTTTCTTGTGCCCTGAAAGCACCTTCTGTCAGCGAGCGACTACGTTTTTTGAAGTTCCCAGTGAAGGAGGGCCAAGGAATGGCCAAAGGTACTGTCAAGTGGTTCAACGATTCCAAAGGCTTCGGCTTTATCGCGCAGGAGGGTGGCGCTGACGTATTCGTCCACCACTCCGCCATCCAGGGAGAGGGCTTTCGCTCCCTCGCGGAAGGTGCAGAGGTCGAGTTCGAGGTGACCGACGGCCCCAAGGGTCTCTCGGCGACGAACGTTCGCACCGTCTGAGGTCCGTCGAGCCGCAAGATCGGCGCCCCACGCCGGGTCAGCCCCGGCGCGGGGCGCTGTTGTTTTTGGGGGTCGCGGCAAGCGCTTTCCGGTTGCTCGCGCGCTCGGTAAGGGCGTTTACGGAAGAGTGGTCGGAGCCCGACCCTGTATAGTGGAAGTATCGGCGATGAGCTCCTGCTCCTTCGAGCGGGGGCCCCCACCGGTGAAGGCTCGACTTATGGCGTCAAATGGCCGCACACGGCAGCGGCGACCAAAACCGACCGCAGACCCTCCGCGGAGACTGGGGGTCCTTCTCATCGGCTTGATCGAAGCCGGCGTGATCGAACCTCCGTTGAGGTTGGAGAGGAACTACCTGCAGCGACGGCTCAAGGCGCAAATCGAGCCCGATGGAACGGTCACCTGTATGGGGCGGTCCTTCTGCACGCTGTCTTCTGCGGCGAGCCACGCGCGGTCGACGTGCACAGAGCTGCTCGGGGCGAATGCACACCATCTCTCGAGCAACGGCTGGTCTTTCTGGCAGTTCCGCAACGAAGACGGAGAGCTCGAGAACATCGGGGCTCTCAGGCGACGCTTTCTGCGCGGTTAGGGCTGCCGATGCCGGCGCATCGGCCTGTCGCCGGAAACCTCTGACGGGACAATACATGGCACGCAAACCAAACTATTCGTTCGAGCGCAACAAGCGCTCCAAGGCCAAGGCTGCCAAGCGCGAGGCGAAACGGGCGGCGAAGCAGGCGGCAAGGGAATCGAAGGCGGCGGCGAAAGCCAAGGAAGAAGCCGCCGCCGAGTCTGTCGCGGAAACCGCAAACGGTGGGGCTGCCGGCGACAGCGACTGATCCCGCTATCCCGGCCCGGTCATTGCCTCCGCACCATCTCCAGCTCGTGGAACCAGAGGTCATCGTTGGGAACGTCGAGCTTCATTTCCGCGACGTTTCCGGTTGCGTCGAGAACGAAGGTCGTTGTCCCGACGCCGAACCAAGCGAACGTACTCCGCCAGCGGATAACGAACGTGTCGTGATGAAGGTGCTGCAGGTCGGCCGTGAGGTCGGGATTCGGCAACAGGCGCAGGACCAGACGGCCGTCTTCGAGCGCCACCGTTGCGTCTCCGTAAAGCTCTCCTCCGTACGTGCCGGCGTAGCCGCCGAGCGGCAGCGAGGGTGAGGTACCGGCCACGCGTCCCGCCTCGATGGCGTCCTGCCGCTCCTCGAAGCGACGTCGGGACTCCCTCCAGTTGACCAGATCAGCGGCGCTCCAGTCCTG
>CBDUAS010000533.1:0-3030 GCA_965365185.1 uncultured bacterium
CCGCCGACGACTACTTCCTCGCCGGACGCAACCTCGGCTGGTGGATCGTCGGCGCGTCGATCTTCGCCTCCAACATCGGCTCCGAGCACCTCGTCGGGCTGGCCGGCTCCGGCGCCACCGACGGCGTGGCTATGGCGCACTACGAGCTGCACGCATGGTGCCTGCTGGTCCTCGCCTGGGTATTCGTGCCGTTCTACATGCGCTCGAAGGTCTTCACCATGCCGGAGTTCCTGGAGCGGCGCTTCAGCCCGGCCAACCGGTGGGTGCTGTCGATCATCTCGCTGTTCGCCTACGTGCTCACCAAGATCGCGGTGGGGATCTTCGCCGGCGGCATTGTCTTCTCCGTGCTGCTGCCCGATGTGCGTATCGGGCCGCTCGACAGCTTCTGGATCGGCTCCGTCCTGGTAATCGTGCTCACCGGCGTTTACACCATCCTCGGCGGTCTGCGCGCCGTCGCCTACACCGAGGCGCTGCAGACGCTGGTGCTGGTGCTCGGGTCCGTGCTGGTGACCTTCTTCGGCCTGAAGGCGCTGGGCGGCTGGGGCGAGCTGCGAGCCGTCGCCGGGTCCGAGATGTTCAACCTGTGGAAGCCACTGGTACCCGACGGCGTCGCGGGCACCTGGGCTCCGGTGCGCGAGCTGAACGCCGCCGGCGAGGTCGTGCGCGAGGCCTGGTACTTCAACACCAACTACCCGTGGCTGGGAATGCTGTTTTGCGCCCCCATCATCGGCCTGTGGTACTGGTGTACGGATCAGTACATCGTGCAGCGGGCCCTCGGCGCGCCGGATGAGCGTGAGGCGCGACGCGGCTCCATCTTCGCCGCGGCCTTGAAGCTGCTTCCCGTCTTCATCTTCATCATCCCCGGCATCATCTGCTTCGCCCTGGCCGCGAGCGGGGCGGTCCCGGAGATCCAGCAAACACTGTTCGACGCCGACGGGCAGATGATCCGCGACGAGGCGCAGAAGGCCTTCCCGCTGCTCGTTGCGACGGTGCTCCCCGCGGGGGTGCGCGGGATCGTGGTCGCCGGGCTGCTGGCAGCGCTGATGAGCTCGCTGGCGGGCGTATTCAACGCCTCGGCGACACTGTTCACCATGGATTTCTATTCCAAGCTCCACCCCGGTGTGTCGCAACACCGATTGGTGTGGATCGGTCGCGTTGCCACGACCGTCATGGTGCTCATCGGACTCGCCTGGATCCCCGTCATCCAGGGCGGCCGTGGGCTTTACGACTACCTGCAGGGGGTGCAGGCCTACCTGGCGCCACCGATCTTCGTGGTCTTCTTTCTCGGTGTGTTCTACAAGCGGCTCAACGCCCAAGGCGCGTTGACGGCGCTCGTCGTCGGCTTTCTGCTCGGTATTTTTCGCCTCGCCGTCGACACGCCGGTGAAACTGGGCATGGCGGGGTACGAAGATGGCTACGCCGAGGGTTCGCTCTTCTGGATCATCAACAACACATTCTTCCAGTATTACAGCCTGTTCATCTTTCTCGTGTGCGTGGCGGCGATGGTCGGCGTCAGCCTGGCGACCCGCGAGCCCGATTACGCCGCCATCAGCGGCCTCACCTACGGCACCGTCACCGAGGAACACCGGAGAGAGTCGCGCGGTAGCTGGGACAACCGCGATCTTGCCGCTTCGGCAGCGGTGTTGGCCGCCATCGTGCTGGCGTACCTGTATTTCACCGGTTGAGACGTATTCCCCGCGACGACGGCGAATCACCCGGCTCGTTGCGCAGTCGGCTCCCAGACCAATAAAATAGGACGTAAGAATCGGATTAACGTTCGGGTAACAGGTCGACCGGGAGGCCGCGATGATCACGATCAGCTACGTCGACCTTCTTCTCCTGGTTCTGACGGTCTGCGCGCTTGCGTCGACCGTGGCTCTAGTGGGTGGCGTTGCCAGCGCCCGCCGCACCATGGCTCGTCTCGATTCCCTGCTTTCGCGCATCGAGGCCGGTTTACCGGAAGGCAATCGTCTCGTTCGCGAGGCGGAGGAAGCGCTGCGCTCCGTGCGTCAGCTTTCCGACAGCGCCAGCGACATCGCTCGCGACGTGGGGGGCGTGACCTCGGAGGCAAAGCGGGCGGCGTTGCCGCTGATCCACGAGCTTGCCGAGCAATCCACGGCGGCGCGCATCGCCCTGCGGCAGCTCCTGGCTCTGGCGGTCGGGATGAAAGCCGGACTGGCGGCGTTTTCGCGAAACAAGTCATGATCAGTGAGAAGAGGCACGGCTAGGGAGGCGGGCTCGTGGCGCACCCGCAATCGGACGACGGTTCCCAACGCGGGCGGATCCCGCAAACCGCGTCCGACACGCAAGGCAAGGAGATTGAGATGAGCAACGACGGATCGAGCACGCTGTTGGCATTTCTGCTCGGCGCGGTGACCGGCGGCGTTGCGGCGCTGTTGCTGGCGCCGACGTCGGGGCGCGAGCTGCGACAGAAGATGGGCGAAGGCGCCGAGAAGGCCCGCGCCACGGCCCTGGAGAGCGCCCGGCAAGCGAGCCAGAAGGTCACCGAAAAATACGAAGAGACCACCGAGCGCGCGCGCGAGCTGGTGACCGGCGCGAAAGAGGGCGCCGAGTTCCGGGGCAAGGCCGTGAAGGAAGCCTTCAAGGAGGGCAAGGCGGCCTACGAGCGAGAGCTCGGAAAGTCGTAAAGGCGACGTTCGAACGCTTGTTCATCGAGCTCCGCCTGGGCGGAGGCGTAGGGCTCTTGGAAGGCCGGAACTTTGGGTGCACGTCGGGGCCGCTAGGGTCGGAGATGCCCTCCGGCGTGAAGGTGCCCGGTATATGCGGAACGGCTTGCGCCTGATTCTCGCCGGCGCAATACACGCCGGAGGCAACATCGACGTTCCCCCCAACCCGTCGACCTCTCCGCGGCCCCATTCGGCCGACCCGCCCGCAGTGTGCTCCGGGCTCGGTACCCACGTGGGGAACAACGTCCCGAGAAAGGACAGCTAGCGCGAGTCCCGCAGCAGCAACTCGGCGGGCTCGCGCCCCAGCACGACGACGTAGGCGCCGCGTTCCGTCGTCAGGTCG
>CBDUAS010000534.1:0-3025 GCA_965365185.1 uncultured bacterium
CGTCCAGCGGATCGACGGCGATCGTCAGGTCGTAGTCTCCCTGCGATCCGGGAAGCACGTCGGGGATGCCGCTGAGACGTTTCCAGGCACCGCCCATCGAATCCAGCCGGTACACACCCCGCAGCCCGCCGCCGCGGCCGGCGACGAAGGCGTAGACGAGGCCGGGATTGTCGGGCTGGACGCCGAGCGCGATGCGCCCCACGTCGGTCGACGGCAACCCGGTTCCGGTTGTCATCCAGCTCTCACCGGTGGTCGAGTGGAACACGCCGCCTCCCCACTTGGCGGCGAAAAACCGCGTCGTGTTGCCGGCCGAGGCGACCACCACGCTGGAGTGCACCTCGGTACGCCGCCGCACCCACTCGAACTCGCCGGCCGTCGCCGTCGGCACGCGCTGGAAAACGCCGATCGTGGTGGCCGCGACGACGTTCTCCCGATCGCGGGGATCGACGGCGAGGGCGAAGAAGGCGTCGCCGGCGAGGTCGGGCGAACCGGCGGCCGAGGGCTCCGTCACCCAGGTGACGCCGCCGTCGTCGGTGCGGATCGGGCCGATGCCGCGGTAGGCGGGCAGGGCGCTGACCACACGGCGGCGGAACATCTCGTGCGTATCGCCTTCCCCGGTGCCGACGTAGACGCGATCCGGGTCGGCCGGATCGATGGCGATCGCGCCGCACGCCAGGCTGGCGGAAGCGAAATCCGTCGGGTCGACGTCGAACCCGTCCATCAGCGAGCGCCAGCTCACGCCGGCATCGTCGGAGCGAAACACCCCGCCGGCCGCGGTCGAGACGTACACGATGTCGCCGCCCGGCGCGATGGCGATGCCGCCGACGCGGCCCGCCACCGGGTTCTGTCCCACGGTTTGCCCCTCCAGAACGACCCGCGGCCCGAGCGGTCGCCAGTTTCGGCCGCCGGGGATCGCGGGGGCCGGCGCAACGCCGAGCGCGATTTCGCGCGCTTCGATGCGGGCCCGTGCGGCCTCGGCCGCGGCCTTCCGCTTCTTGTACTCGGCCAGGACGTTCGACCAGTGCCGCGTGTCGGCCTGCGCGAGGACAGTCGTCCCGCTGGCCTGTAGATGGCTTCCACGGAGCGCCACGGTGGCAAGCGTCGGCGGAGTCGGGGTCGATCCCTCGGCTCCGGCAGGCAAGGTGGCTTCGCCGGCCGTGGAGGCGAGACGCGTGTAGGTGCTTTCCATCTGCGGCACGAACCAGCCGCGTGGGCCCGATTCGGGCTCGTCGGGAAGTGCCGGCCCCGACACCTTGATCGGAACCCGCCGTACCGCGGCCTCGCGCTTGGCCCTCTTCGTTGCCTTCGATTTCTTCTTCTTCTTCTTCGCCATCGCGGCCTCACTTTCCCGGAGCACGCCTGTCTCCGCCGCCGTCCTGTCATGAACACCGATCGCGGCACGTGCTCTCGCGGATCGACCGGATCAGCCCGCGATCCCCCACGAGAAAACGGGGACCCTCCGACGAGCGGAGAGGCCGCTCCAGTGCTTCAGGTCCCCGATTCTGGCGCCCGAGCGGGCGCACGCGCGCCGAATCGTTCTGGCTCGATCCGACGCCGCGGATTCAATCACGACGCGAGAACGCGCTTCAAGCGAGCGGGGCGGCCAACGCTGCCGGAACCGAGCACGATCCGGCCGCTTCGTGATGGTTGCCGTTTCCCGGCGCCGGGTAACCTGCCGGCGACCTTTGCGGCGGCCCGCGAGACGCGCAAACCGGCCGCTGCGGCCGCCCACGGACCGGATCCGGCAGCCGCTATACTCTTGAACATGAAGCAGATACTCCACAAGACACGCCTCGCCGTGACGCCCGGCCGCTCGTTGCTGATTCTTGCCGGCTGCTTGAGCGCGGCGGCGATCTCGTGTGGTCCCCAGGGCCCGCCGATCCCGGATTATTCCGGCAACAACGTGCTGCTCATCACCATCGATACGCTGCGGGCGGATCGTCTCGGGGCCTACGACTACGCCGCCGCAGAGACGCCGCGCCTCGACCGTTTCGCCGGCGAGGGGATCCGATTCGACCAGGCGATCGCCCCTTACCCCATGACCTTGCCGTCGCACGCCTCGCTGATGACGGGCCTCGAGCCGTACGAGCACGGGGTCCGCGACAATGCCGACTTCGTCATCTCGGACGATACGGTCATGTTGGCGGAGTCCTTCCAGGCCTCAGGCTACGAAACGGGTGCGTTCGTGGCCGCGTACGTGCTGCATTCCCGCTGGGGACTGTCGCGGGGCTTCGACACCTACGACGACAGCGGCGTCCACGGCGTCGATGACCTCGGCGGCGACGGTCGTCTCGAAAAGCGCGGCGACGAGGTCGTGGCGGCGGCACTGCCCTGGTTGGTGCAGGAACGAGAGGCTCCGTTTTTCGCCTGGGTGCATCTGTACGATCCGCACGCCCCGTACGAGGCGCCGGAACCGTGGTTCTCCCGCTTCCCGGATGAACCGTACGACGCCGAGGTGGCGTATACCGACAGCCTCATCGACGAGCTCCTGCGGGAGATGTCCGCCGCCGGTCTCGGCGACAACACCATCGTGGCGATCGCCGCGGATCACGGTGAGGACCTGCTCGATCACGGCGAGCAGGGACACGGCCTGTTCGTGTACGACACGACGCAGCGCGTCCCCATGCTGCTGCGCCTGCCTGACGGCGCGGCCGCGGGAACCGTCGTCGAAGAGCAGGTGCGACTGCTCGACCTCGGTCCTACGCTGCTCGAGCTCGTCGGCATCGAATCTCCCGCCGGGATCACCGGCTCGAGCCTCGCGGGGTTCGTCGTCGGCGCCGGCGAAGCACGCGCCGCCTACGCCGAGACGATGTATCCGCGCTGGCATCTGGGTTGGCAGGAGCTGTACGCGCTGCGCAAGGACGGCTACAAGTACATCCTTGCCCCCAAGCCCGAGCTCTACGACCTCGGCGCCGATCCTGGCGAGACACGCAACATCGTCGATCAGCAGCCGGATCTCGCCGAGGACATGCGCCGGGAACTGGAGTCGCTGGAGGCCGACGTCGACGACAGCGCCCGTGGCGGG
>CBDUAS010000535.1:0-3016 GCA_965365185.1 uncultured bacterium
CAGGTCGCGTCCCTGTCGCGAGCCGAGCTGCCCATGGCCGGTATCGTCGGCATGCGAGCCGGCGAGGGTTTGAGCCTCCACATCACGGACATCGCCATCGGTCCGAACCGGCAGTGAGACCCACACGCTCTTGCCGCTGCGTCAGCGTGAGGTGCTGCCGCTAGTCGCGCAGCTCCAATCCCGTTAGCTGCACCTGGCGCAGGACGGGTTCGCCGAGCGCCAGGGTGGCGCGCACCGGATCGGTGGTCTCCAGGGCCGAGCCGGGGGGCGCGCCCTTCACGCCGATCGCGGCGTGCAGGAGCTGGAACTGCCCGCGCAGATCCGTCTCCATGCCCAGGTCGTTGAGGGCCTCGGCGGCGCTTGCGGTGAGCTCGCGCGAGGCATCGAACTCCGTCACTGCGATGACGGGGGATCCGAGCGGGATCTCGCGGATGAACGCGGCCATGGCCTCCGAATCCTCCGCGTACCAGGAGACGTTGAATTCCCGGGCGTCCACCACCTCGCCGGTGTACGGATCGAGCACGGCGAGGAAATAGCCTTTGTCAGGGCGGAAGACGCGGCCGTTGACCTGCACGCGCGCCCGGTCACGGTCGGCGCGTAGCGAGACGTCGGCGGGAAGGCTGACGCCGGTCGTGCCGATGGGGTAGGGCACGGAGGTCTCGGTGAAACGATAATCAGCCCAGATCAAGAACACGTTGTTGCCGTTGCGCAGGTCTTCGGTTGCGAAGGGGATCTCGTGCACGTTCGGACTCTCCGCGACATCGCCGCGAGCCTGCAGCAGGATGTTCCCGTTGAGGGCCACGGCCAGCTCGGCGACCGTGTCTTCACGCCCCGAGGTGACGAAGCCTCCGAGGTGCAGACTGCGCTTGTCCTGCAGCTCCGGCCGCGGCCAGCGACGGTAGAGCTCGGTATCGCGTCCGCGGTCGATGAGCTCGACGATGTAGTCGCCACCGAACTGAGCCCGCTGCCGCAGGGCGTCGGCGTGCCTCTCGATTGCGGCGACGACACGGCGACGTTCCGCCGGCGCATACAGGTCGGAGCGAATCACCAGGAACTTGGGATGGAAGTGCTCCCACAGCAACGCCAGTTGCGGGGGTGTCAGATCGGGCACCCGTTCCATTTCCCGGTATTCCCACGGAAACAGGTACCCGGCTCCGTTGACAGTGCGACGATCGTAGATCTGCGCCAGGTGGAGAGCCCAGACGTGGCGCCGACGCTCGAGCGGGTATTCGATGACGGCGCCTTCCGCGGGGGCTGTCGCCAGCCAATGCTCGGTCTCTCCCGAAACGGGGACCGGTCTCAGCGAGGTCATGCGGAACGCCAGATCGAGGTTCAGCGCCATCAGGATGGCGGCAACCAGGACGGCGCGGCGGCCCGGAGACAGCCCGGAGATCAGCCGCGCTGTGCCGAATCCCGCCAGCACCGCGATGCCGAGCATCAGCAGTAGCGATAGCCGGTCGGGCGCCCGGATCAGGAGTTGCAGCGGCAGCAAGTCCAGCCGCCACAGTCCGGAGCCGAGATCCGCCGAGCCGGTGTGAACGCGCGGGCCGAGGGCCAGAAGGAGCCCGGCCACGGCCAGGGCCGTGTAGGTGGCGATCGGCACGGCATCGGGAATCGTCCGTCCGGCGCGGTGCACGAACAACAGGCCGGTCACCGCGAGCGTCAGGCCCAGCCATACGAAGGGAGCGGTGGGGCGTAGCATCGCGACGACCCAGGTGGCGCTCTCCCCGCCCCACGCGGCAAGAGCGATCAGGACCGCCAGCGTGCAGGTGATCCGCAACCACCAGCGCAGCGCGATCGACCACTTGGAATCCGGCCGGGGCACCTGCCACAGCCGGGTCACCGCAACACCGGCGAGCAACAGGAGGACGATGCCGGGGAAGATCCCGCTGCGGTCCGGGGCAGCCGCCTCCAGCGCGGCGGCGTAGGGGGCACGAGAGTTGAAGGCGGGGGCGACGATGTCGCCCAGGGCGGCGGAGTTCGCCACCAGCGTTCCCATGGTTTCCCTTCCTTCACCGGTCCGCGGGGGCCAGAGAGCGCCGATCCGGCTGTAGGCCCGTGCCAACGGCAGCAGGACGGCAACGCACAGCACCGCGACGATCGCCAGTTCCGCCAGCCTGCGGCGAACCTGCACCGGATCAGCGACGAGGCTCCACACGGCGGCGACGCCGATGGCGAGGGCGCCGATAATGGCCGTGTGCCACGACGACAGCGCCACCAGTAAGGTCGCCGCGGCGAACGCTCCCCAGCGCGGCCACGTCGGTCGCTCGAGATACCGGTGCAGCATGAGCAGGGCGAACGGCAGCCACTGGGTCGCCAGCAGGTGGGGCTGAGTCAGGTGATAGGCGTGGAAGCTGCTGAAGGCGAAGGCGCAGCCGGCGACCAGTGCCGCCGCCTCCGAGCGGGTGAGCCGGCGCACCAACAACCAGGTGAACGCCGCATTGAGAAAGAACGTCAGCAGGATCATGAGGTTGTAGGCGACGGCGCCGACGCCGGTGACGGCAACGATCGGTGCGGCCAGCAGAGCGTTTGCAAGCTGATGATCGAGAATCGCCAGCGTGCCCGGAAACGGGTAGAAGATGTTCCCGTCCATCAGGTGCATCGGGTCGCGGAGGAGCTGGCGGGCGAGCTCCATCAGCGACCACATGCCGGTGGTGACGTCCGGATCGTCCTGCACCTGCAGCGACAATGAGCGGGCGAGAGGCCAGGTGTGGGCCACCGTGAGCAGGGCGAAGAGGCCCAGCGCCCCGAGGGCGCGAAGGCTTGAACCTGTGAGCATGCGGAAGCGATCGGGCGCGCCAGCGCCCGCCGCCGATCGGGTTTTCATGGCCGGCGGGATGGTTCTCGTGCCGTCGAAAACGAACCAGCCCACATTGTAGAACCGCCCCAGGCTCTTGAGGATTTCCTCCTTGGGGACCCCGTGCTTTTCCATCAGGAGGTTCGCAACGGGAACCTTTTGCTCCCTCGCTTCGGCGACGGTCTTCGACGCTTCATCGCGTTGTGCTGCGGCAGCTCG
>CBDUAS010000536.1:0-3012 GCA_965365185.1 uncultured bacterium
TGGACGATGGATCACAAGGCGCGCACCGCCGGCACGACGATGTTGGCGGGCAAGGGCCGCCGGTTTCTCCTCGGGCTGCTGCCGCCGCTGCTCGCCGGCGCGGTGCTGACCGTGGCGCTGGCGTTCACCGGCCACTACGACGTGATACCCGGCACCTGGTTGCTGCTGTATGGCACCGCGTGCGTGACGGGCGGGGCGTTTTCGATCCGGCTGATTCCGGCGATGGGGGTCTGCTTCATGCTCCTGGGCATGGCGGCGCTGTTCCTTCCCCTGGCCTGGGGCAACGTCCTCCTGGCCGTCGGTTTCGGCGGGCTGCAGCTCTGCTTCGGCTGGGCCATCGGGCGTCGCCACGGGGGCTGAAGGTGCGCGTGACGGAAGCGGGGTGAGTGATGGCAGGTAAGGGACAAGCACGGAAGAAGCGGTCGACGGAGATGGCCGAGCAAGCAAGCGGCGCGGACAGCGACCTGTATCGGGTCCTGCGTGGGGAATCCGGCGGAGCGGAGTCCGCCGATGAGCGATTGATCCACCAGCGCACGCGCCTGGCGATCGTCAGCATGCTCGCGGTGAACGATTCGTTGACGTTCAACGAGCTCAAGGAGATGCTCGACGCCACGGACGGGAACCTCAGCGTGCATGCGCGCAAGCTCGAAGAGGCCGGGTTCGTAGCCTGCACGAAGTCGTTCGAAGGCCGCGTGCCGAAGACCGAGTATCGCATCACGGCGCGGGGCCGGCAGGCTCTCGGGCGCTATCTCGATCACATGGAAAGCCTGATTCAGGCGGTTCGCGAGAGCTGAAGGGCGAGGACGAGCTGATGATTCCCGCCGTCACGATAACCACGTTCGCTTTGCCGGAATCGCCCCTCTCCGATGCGGAGTTGGCGCTGTTGCGTTTCGCCCGGAACGGTGAGCATCGGCAGATGCGAGCCCTCCTGGAGGCGGGCGCCCGTCTCGATGTCCACGATCGGAACGGGCGTCGACCGTTGACGCTCGCCGCCGAGTCCGGGCATGTGGCCACCATGCAGGTTCTGGTGGAAGCCGGCGCCTCGGTCAACGAGCGCGATGCCGGCAAGACGCCGTGGACCGCGCTGATGCGCGCCGTTCACGCCGATGAGACGGCAGCGGCGCTGGCGCTCTTGCGATGGGGGGCCGATCCGAACGCCGGCGAGGACTCCGGCTACAGGCCGTTGATGATGGCCGCCGGCCGTGGCAACCGCTGGCTCGTTCGCGAGCTTCTCGCACGCGGCGCCGACCCCGCGGCAAAGCTCTTTCTCGGCTTCACCGCTTTGGACTACGCCATCGGCTACGGCCACTTCGAAATCGTGCGCATCTTGCTCGACGCTGCACCCGAGCTCCGCACGCGGCGCAACCCGGCGCGCCGGGCGGTACTGGCGCTCGCCGACGATGAGATCCTGGCCCTGCTGTCGGCCTAGCGGCGGCCTCTTCTCGTCGTAACCAGACCCATCCCGCGTTCACCACGGGCTGCGGAGTTGTGACTCAGAACACTAGCGGCGTGGCCAGTAGAAGCCCTGCCGTGCGCGCACCTCATCGACGTCATCGCGCGCCACGGTGACCTCCAGCTCGTACCATTGCGGCTCGCCGCTGGCGTCGGGCTCATCCATGGTGAAGCCGAGGATGTATCGCAGACGGGAATCCGCCAGCACCTCGCGGAATCCGAGGCTCATGTCGCTGCCGAAGAAGGGTTTGCCGCCCGTATCGCGCGCCAGCGCGTTGAGCGGGGCTTGCAGGGTGGTACGGGCGGCGAAGCGCGAGACCACGGGCTGGGTGGTGCCGAGCTGTGCCGTGCCGGCGGTGAATGCCGCCTGGCCCAGCGTGCCCAGCGAATACACCGTGCAGCGACAACGTCGCATGACCTCGGTGAGATCGACGATCTTCTGGCTGAGGTCGTCCGTCAGCGTGCGCACCTCCATCGGGTTGAGAGCCGGCGAAAACCCGGCGTACTCCACCAAGATCTGATGGTGAATACTCGCCGGCCGACGCTCGAAACCCGACGACAGCAGCACGACGTTTTTCTGCCGGTCGTACGGGTCGCCGAGGTCGAGCATGTCGCCGACCTGCGTGAGCGCCGACATCACCTTCTCGGCGTTGAGCGTCGCCTCGATCGACCATCGACCGAGCTGCGATTGAGCGATGCGGAACTTGAGGTCCTCCCAGTCTGCCTGCTGGGTGACGCAACGGCTGAACCGCGGTGTCTCGAGCGGCTCACAGGCGGTGCCGTCGCTGCAGCCGCCGTTGTCGCACAGAATGGTGGACAGATCGAGGAACGATTGCTCGCGGTCCGAGGTGGCGAAGGAGTTGCCGATTTGCGCCTCGAGGGTCTCGGCGATGAGCTCGTGATCGATGGTGAAGTCGCGCGTGACCATGGGCACGCCGCGGCTGTCGATCGTAACCAGGGCCAGCCGATCCTCGACACCGATGCCGGCGCGGACGAACTCGGTGAGGTCGAGCAGGATGCGCTCCCAGTCCTGTGGGCTGGTTGTCAGCAGATCGGCCACGAGGACGAAGTTGCGTGGCGCGGGGACCACGTTCTCGGCGACGTCTTCCGGGATGTCCTCGAGGAACACCGATGATTCCGGCGCGCCGACGAGTCGCATGAACGCCGGACTGATCGGCTCGCCGTTACGCGTGACGGTGACGTCGTCGAGCGTCAGGTCGGCAACGAAGTTGTCGTCGTCGTCCCAGGCGCCGAAGTCGACCGTGACCATATCCACCTCGGCGCCGAAGGTTGCCTCGTACTGCTGCGGGTCGACCGGCAGGCCGAGCGTCGCCGTGCGACCGGCCACGCCGGCGCCCTCGTTGCCGGCGAGCTCGTCGAGGGCCAGGTTCGGGTCCGTCGGGGTCAGCTCGTCGGCGAACGCCAGGTCGACGACGGCCTGCTTGAGCCCGGCTTCTGTAACCTCCTCCTCGATAGCGACGAGGATGTTTCGCCACGGCTGGTAGCTGGCCGGGACCATGTTGGCGAGGATGCGTGCCATCGACCCCATCAACAGGCGGG